>CAZBKR010000010.1:0-21557 GCA_964492455.1 uncultured Oscillospiraceae bacterium | reverse complement strand
CGTACTGTACATAATTCTGATAGATCGACAACTGGTCGTACATGAACGCGTCGGCCTTGCCCTGGGCCACTTCGGTCACACAGGCAGAGACATCGTTGAATTGACGGATCTCGACCAGCGGGAAAGTGCTCTGTGTATATGTCACCGCGGACGTTCCCTTTTTGGCGGCTAGGATCATGCCTTCCTGGTTGAAGTCAGCGGCTTCGGCGATCCCGGAATCCTTGTTGACCAGCAGTGCCAGGTAGGCCCAGGCATACGGATCGGAAAAATCAACGGTTTTCGCGCGCTCTTCGGTGATCGTCATGGAAGAGATCACCATGTCGACCTGTCCGGTCTGGAGCGCGGGGATCAGCCCGTCCCAGGCGATGTTGCTGATCTCGACCGTACGGCCGATCGATTCTCCAAATGCTTTGGCGATGTCTACACTGATCCCGGTAGGATTTCCGGCAGCATCCTTTGTCTCAAACGGAGGATACGCGAGTTCCATTCCGACTTTCAAGACGTCAGAGGATTCTCCTGCGCATCCCGGCAGGACGGCGGCAGCCAGGGCTACCAGCAGCAGCAAGGTCAGGAGCCGGATGGTTTTTCGATTATTTCCCATGTGTGTGACCTCCCTTTTCGGCCGCGTCTCAATCAACGGACACGGTACCCTTCGCCGGTCTCCTCGAGTTCGAGGAAAACCGGCCGTTCCTCCAGATGAATATTGGGTTTATGAATAGCCAGCATCAGACGACCGTCCAGGGTGTCAAAAAACATCCCGTGCCCGCCATCCTGATCGTAAATCGGCTGCGGCAGTTGCTGCCAGGGTCCGAGGATGCCGTGTCTGGACACGGCCTGGCCGATCGTATAGGATCTGCTTCCGGAAAAGCCAGACCATCCCATCAGCAGCCGCCCGTCCGGAAGCGTCCGGATAAAAGGGCCGTCCGTGACATATCCGAGAGGTTCCGGCCATGCCGGGGCACGCGCGCCTTTGTCGATCCCGCTCACCCAGGCTGCTTCGTTTGCCGCAAAGAGCGTGACCGGTTCCGCTGACGGATCCGCAGGGCCGGACAGATCAGGCAGCAGGCGGACCGCGCAGATCGTACCGTTACCTATCTGCACCCATTCATGACAAAAGACTCCCCAGGGATTGCCATCACTGTCCACATGCAGCGTACCGTCCAGGCACTCCCACTCCGGCGGGGTGAAAGGACCTTCCGAAACGGGTATGTACGGACCTTCCGGCCGTTCGGCACGCAAAATCTGTGTGCCACGGCAACGATCCGGGGACTTAAAAGAAACAAACAGGTAAAACGCTCCGTGATAAGCGTGGCATTCGGGAGCCCAGAAATTGCGGTCCGCCCAGAATCCTGTCGGGGGCGTAAAACACACATGAGGGCCTTCCCATTGTTCGAGATCGGTCCCGGTGTAAACCAGGAGACGGCCCGGGTTACCCTGCCAGCAGGTGGCGCCTTCTGTGCCGAACAGATAGTAACGTCCTTCGCCGGTCAGCAGAAAAGGATCGCGGAAATTGATGCCGGCCGTTGCGACCGTCTGCGAAACCGTTTTTTCCATGACATAGTCGTCCATGGAATACCCCTCTCCGATATCGGTGACAACCGCATCGGTCACTGAAAACCCTAATGCAAGATAGGCTTTGATCGACGATGTATTGTATTTATTTACCGTCAACCGGATCCGGGTACATCCTGCGAGGCGCGCCGTCTCTTCGACCCGTGCAAGAAGTCTGCTGGACAAGCCACGGCCTCTGAAAGCTCTCAACAGGTAAATCTTACTGAGAAACACCTCGCTCTTCAGTGAATCCGCGCGATAAGCGGCGTAACCGGCCGGACGGGTTCCGACCCGAATCAAATCATACTGATATCCACGGGTCCCGATGTCCGCTGTGATCGCTCTTTCTGACTGGAAGCGGTCAAGCATGTACGCGACCTGACCCGCACCGATGATCGGGGTGTAGTGTTCGGTCCAGATCTCGCGCGCCAGATCTGCGACAACCCGGATGGGTTCGGGGCCGATGACCCGCTCGAGATCGATCCGGGCGTCGGGGATATACTCCATTTTGCGCCTCTTCATCTTTTGGTGGAATCATTATATCGTATGACCGATGATTGCAGGACATCGATTCGACGGTTCCGATGTATTGCGGCTTTGCTGTCCGGCAGGTGTATGGATCCGGAATACCGGTGAAATAGGTAGCGGGGCAGACTCCCCGCTACGCAAAATCTACCCCGCTGTTCCATATTGAATTGCAGCCCTGTACTAAGGCGCGGGCGGCAGACCGGGGACCACAGGAGGCGCGAAAGCTCTAGCTGACAGTTCGGTATCGATCATCAGCAGGCCGCTGAGATTGTCTCCCGCGAGTTGCAGCCGCTGGATGATGTCGGTCGCGCTGCCTTCTTCCTCCACCTGTTCAGTGACATACCATTCCAGAAAGATCGAGGCCGCGTGGTCCCGGACATCCTGAGCGATGTTCGCAAGGTTGGCGATCGAGGCTGTCACGGTCTTTTCGTGAGCGAGCACATCGCGATACACTTCCAGCAGATTGCTCCATCCGCTCTCAGGTTTTGCGATCGGATAGAGTTCTACCGGGTCGCCGCGGACCTGCAGATACCTGTAGAGGTTCTGCCCGTGGATCATTTCTTCCAGATACTGTACATACAGCCAATGTGCCGCGCCTTTGAGTCCTTTTTGCATTGCCCACTCAGACATCGCAAGGTACAGGAACGCGGAATAGATCTCTTTGTTGATCTGCTCGTTCATGGCTTTGACCAGTTTTTCATTCATGGCATTGTCCTCCTGGTTATTTTTCTGATGATTCCATTTTGACGAACCGAGGGTGGAAAATATGTGACCGGGGTTACGCTGTGCTGCTTCTGACTCTTCTCTCTTCTTTTGCATCGTATGATAAACTTGGATCTGGTGCAAATACCGCCATACCGCACATACTGCAGCAACTGTCATGCATCAGACGGAAATCGCCGGGAGGTGTTCTTTCATGCCACTGCCAACCGAATGGGATCTCACCATTTTATTTGATTCCTTTGAAGACCCCCGTTTCGAATCGACTTTTCAACAGGCTGAAGCACTGGCAGCCGGGACACTCGAAACCCTGAGAGCCTTTCCGTCCGGGGGAGAAGCGGCAGAGCAATCTGCACGTCTGGAAACCGGGATCCGGATGTTCGAGGCGTTGATGGATCCGATGTATCGCGTATATTCGTACATCAATCTGGTGCTCGCGACCGACGCTTCCAACGCGACTGCGCTCGCGCTGCAGGATCGTGCGCTGCAGCTGCAGAACCAGCTGACGCAGATCCAGTCCGCGTCATGCCGGTATATCGGCGGGCTGGACAGGTTGGACGACCTGATACAGGGTAACGATCTGCTCGAAGCCCATGCCTTCCTGCTCCGTGAATATGCGAGCCAGGCAGCTCATGTACTCCCTCCCGCGCTGGAACCGACAGTACTGCGTATGCAGATGAATGGAGGCCAGGCCTTCTCGAATCTCCGGGATCTGCTGGACGGCACTCATCTGGTCGAAATGGTGCGGGACGATAAGATCGTCTCCCTCCCCTTGTCGGAAGTCCGCGGCATGGCCTACAGCCCGGATGCGGCCGTTCGTAAAGCAGCCTATGAGGCGGAAATCGAAGCGTATCGCAAAATCGAGATCCCTATGGCGGCCTGTCTCAACGCAGTCAAGGGTGAAGCGCAGACGCTGAGCGAACTCAAAGGATATCCTTCCATTCTGGATGAAACCCTTGCGGGGCAGCGGACGGAGCGCTCCACACTGGACGCCCTGCTGACTGCTATGGAGGAATCACTTCCGGATTTCAGGCGATATCTGCGGGCCAAAGCCAGGGCCCTCGGGCATACAAACGGACTTCCCTTCTACGATTTGTTTGCTCCGGTCGGTTCCGTATCCCGAAGGTTCAGTTATGATGAGGCCCACGTTTACCTGGTGGACACATTGGGCCGGTTCTCGGAAAAAATGGGTTCATTTGTCGACCACGCCTTCCGCAACCGCTGGATCGACGCGCTCCCCCGGCCGGGAAAAGGGGGCGGTGCGTTCTGCGCGACCATTCCGCCTGTCCGGCAAAGCCGCATTCTGTCGAATTTTGAGGGATCTTTCTCCAGTGTGTCGACCTTGGCGCACGAGTTGGGACATGCCTACCACGGGGACTGCCTGAAAGACGCGCCGATCCTGCTGAGCGATTATCCAATGCCCCTGGCGGAGACCGCTTCGATCTTCAACGAAACGCTGGTGGCCCATGCCGCGCTCGCGGACGCGGATGTGAACGAGGCATTCGCACTGCTGGACAACGAACTGCTCGAGGCAACGCAGGTCATCGTCGACATCCTGTCCAGGTACCGGTTTGAAAGCGCTGTGATCGAAGCGCGTAAGACGCGCGGTCTCAACGTAGCGGAACTCAAGGAAATGATGCTCGAGGCGCAACGTTCGACATATGGAGACGGTCTCGACCCCGATGTAATGCACCCGTATATGTGGGCCTGCAAAGGACACTATTATTCCGTTGGGCTGAGTTTCTACAACTGGCCGTACGCGTTCGGGCTGCTGTTCGGGCGCGGGGTGTACGCACGGTATCTGGCAGAGGGCGAGGCCTTCCTGCCATTGTATGACCGGCTTCTGGAACGTACGGGCAGGGACTCGGTCACAGGGGTCGCGGCGAGCGTCGGGATCGATGTGAACGACCCTGCCTTCTGGCGTGCCGCACTGGACACAATCCGGGAAACCATCGATCGCTACGAAGCCCTCGTCGATACACGCTTATAGGGTATATAACGAAAGAGCCAAACGTTTGATGGGAACCGGACTTTACGATACGTCCGGTTCTCTTTCTCATTCGTGTTCACATGAGGTCTTCGAACGATCGCCGGAAGCAGAGGCGAGCAGTGACTCCATCCGGGCTACCACCGAAGCGGGGCCGATAATCCGTGCAGCCGCGCCAAACTGAATCACCCATGAGAGAAAAGGCGCGCTGACGGCGACGGTGGCGTGGATGCAAAACCGGTCCGGTCCGGTTCTGCTGAGAGGAATCTCTTTGCCGAACCGGTCGATCACGACCCCGATCAACGCGTTGTCAAACTCGATCTCGACGGTCTCTTCCTCACCGGTGAACATGGAGAAGTGGGTGTGTACATAACGGGAAAGCTCAAAATCGGGCGAGGACGGCACATCGTCACGTGCGGTTTCCAGCACTTCCACCCCCGCCATCCGGTCGACCCGATAGTGGTAGTATTTCTCCCCCGGCTGATCGAAAGCGATCAGGTAGTAATTCTCGTTGTACCAGGTAAGTGCGCAGGGATTTACGAGATAAACTTCCCCGTTCCTCCGGAACCGCTCGCGCTTGTCGATGGTGTATTCGTAATACCGGAAGGAGGCTTTACGCCCCGCGGCGATGGCCGCATGCAGCCGATCCACGTTGTAATAGATAGATTCGTTGAATGTCTTGACCCGGTTGGAAAGATACACCTCGCGCTGGAGTTGTCCAGCCAGATGACGGCTGGTAAGCGACTCCAGTTTGCGGATCAGTTCCATGCTCTTTTTCCGCGTGATGAACCGGGAGCACTGCACCGCGTCGACCAGCAGTTTAAGTTCCGGCAGTTCAAACAAACGCCGTCCGACGTAGTACCCAAACGACCCGGTTTTTTTGGTGCAGATATCCATCCCCTGGTTCCTGAGCATTTCGATGTCGTCATAAAGCGACTTGCGCTCCGCCTCGATTCCATATTGGGCGAGGTGCCGGATCATGTCGCTGATCGTCATCGGGTGCTCTTCATCGGTCTGCTCCTCCAACAGGCGGGACAGCCTGTAGAGTTTGAGCTTTTGATTCGCGGACTTGGCCATGGATGACCTCCCTTCTAGCCGAGCGGCAGAATTTCTTCCGGCGCAGTTGTCAGTTTTTCCATTCCGGTTTCTGTCACCAGCCAGGTATTCTCAATGCCGACCGCGCCGACCCCCGGTATGACGAATTTGGGTTCAAGCGCGATCACGTTCCCTTCCTGCAGCGCTGCTCTCGACCCGGCAGCAAGTACGGGAGGCTCGTTGATCTCGATGCCTGTGCCGTGCCCGACAAACCGCGCCTGCCGTCCGCTCCCCATAAACCGGTCTCCGAGCCCGGCTGCCGCGGCCATTGAAACCGCGATGTCGTACAGTGCCCCGCAGGAAGTACCGGGAAGGCCGTGGCGCGCAATCTCTTCCTGGATGGCCATCGCCACTTTATGCGCGCGGTAGGCTTCTTCAGGGATCTCCCCGATCCGGAAGACACGCGTCTGGTCGGTCAGATATCCCTCCCAGTTGCCGGACACGTCCACCATCACGGTCGTTCCGGCACGCAGCGGGCCACCGGTCATCCCGACCGGGACCGAGGGGTGCTGCCCCCTTCCGCCCAGCGCAAAGTCGAATGGAGACACTGCGCCTGCGTTGTCCCCGGACAGGATCGAACCCATGAAAATCTCCATCCGCCGCCCGAACGCCCGGAACACTCCCAGGTGTCCGCTGCGTCTTGCCTCCCTCTCGATCTCTGCGGAAAATGCCAGTTCGCTCATGCCGGGCTGATACAGCCGCGGGATGAAGCGGTAGAGTTCGGTATGCCGGAGCGCGGTTCTCCGGATGATCTCGATTTCATACGGCGTCTTGACCGCACGCAGCGCGCGGAGCAGGACCGATCCGGGAACCGATTCCCGGAACAGTGCGGACAGCCGGCGCCAGTCGGAAGCCGAGATGTCCTCATCTTCCAGCAGCACACGTCCCGGAACCGGAAGGCCACGATCGGCAAGCCACCCCGGAATGTCTTCCGGTTTGCGGACTGTCACTCCCTCCTGTTCGTCGACCTCCCCCCGCCTGCGCACAAAACGCACCGGATCCCCATTGGCGGGTACCAGCAGATAGGCATCCGCGATCACGCCGGTCAGATACAGCAGGTTGACGTTGGAAGTCACGAGCATCGCGTCCGCTCCGGCATGTGTCACCCCTTCCTGCAGGTGTCTCAGCCGGAGTTCCAGATCCAGCTGCATAGCGATTGCTTCCCGTTCCGCGGATGTCTCCGGTACCGTCCGGGATATGGATGCCTGGTTTTCAACATTCCACACTGTCATGGTTGTCCCCTCTCGCGATGTCCGGGCGGCACCTGCCGCATGCCCGCATCTTATCCTTCCGCCGGGATTTCTCCCGCTTTTGTCAGAGCGAGTTTCGCCAGCACGGGTCCGACGATTTCGTACAGGATGGTGGCACTCAACACCACTGCCCGGATGGTGTCCCCATATTCAGGCAGGATCCTGGTCGCGACCAAAGACAGACCGATCGCAACCCCCGCCTGAGGAACCAGTGCCGGGCCCAGCCAGCGGCGTACCGGAACCGGAGCTTTGCCCAGCAAGGCGCCCAGATAGGCTCCACCGATTTTACCTCCCACACGGAGCAGGATGTACAGGGTCCCCGCCAGTCCGATCGAAGGCAGTACGGAAAGATTCATTTCTGCGCCGGACAACACAAAAAACGCTAGAAAGAGCGGAGGTGTAAACCCTTCCGCCAGTCGGAAGACACCAGGTGCATGGCCGGAAAAATTGACCAGCGCAGCACCCGCTGCCATGCAGAGCAACAGACCGGACAATTCAAACAGTTCCGCGAGTCCGACGCCCAACAGCACAAACCCGAGCATCAGGATGGTCCGGTTTCCGTCTTTCCTGAACCAGCGGAGCGGTACAGCCATCAACAGCCCCAGGACAAGTCCCAGTCCGAGAGACAGTACGATTTCCAAAAGCGGCTGGAACACACTCGCCAAGATGTTCGAACTACTGGAAGATATCATGGTGCGGGCGATCCCTGCCGCGATACCAAACGCCATCAGCGCGACAGCGTCGTCCATCGCCACCACGGTCATCAGTGTTTCGGTCAAGGGTCCTTTTGCCTTGTACTGGCGAATCACCATGATGGTGGCGGCCGGTGCCGTGGCGGCGGCGATAGCGCCGAGACACAGCGCGAGCGGAAGCGGGAAGCCTGCTATGAGCAACCCGATCAACACCAGGATGACTGCCCCCATGGCTTCCAGAATCGTAATGAGAACCGGCCCCTTACCGACTTTGCGGAGATAGGTGAACTTGAACTCTCCTCCGATGGAAAACGCAATGAATCCGAGCGCGGCATCCGAAAGCATGGATGCCTCCTCCACAAAACTCTCGGGAATCCAGCCGAGCATGTGAGGGCCGATCAGCAATCCGATCAACAGATAGCCGGTCACATTGGGAAGACGCACCTGTTTAACCAACCGACCCGCCGCGATACCGGCCAGCAAAATGAGAGATAAATACAACAAAGAGTTATCCATCGTTGCGGGAGCCTCCCTCAACGAAATCGATCGGCAGCCCGATCATGATGCCGGTGTCAGGCTGGTCCAGTCCGCCGGTTACCTCTTTCACCACGTTACGAATCACATCGACTTCTACTTTTGACGCCGCAATCAGGATGGTGCGGCTATGCTCCCGTTCCGGATCGATGATCCGGCGCAGCAATCCAAAGATCGGCAGATCTTCCGGATCCGCGATCGCCCGCGCCAGACCGGTGCTCTCCAGGATCGTAGCGCCGCGAATCCCTTCTTCGACCAACCGCTTGAGCAGTGTGTCGAGCAAGTCGGTCCGATTGATGACACAGATAACCAGTTGCATTGTCAATTCCCCTTTATCCGTTTATTGGGACACCTCAGACGTTCTGCCGCCTGCGCGGACGGAATATGCCGGGCACCCCGATCCATACAGTTACTATAAGAGTACCACGATTCACCCGGTGCGGATTTCCGGCAGGCAGATGCCTACCGCGGGTTCCCGATAGATGATACCATCGGAGAAAAAGAAGTGTGCGCCTTCAGCGAAAGGATGTGCAGCGGATGAACAACCCGGAATACAGACATGGCTCTAAAGATCCGGAACTCGACGGAACGTTGGAAAGACTGAGTCGGCTGATCGCGTGTCCGACGGTTTCAAGCCACGAACCCGGAGGTGCGGATGAAGCGGTTTTTAGTTTTTTCAGAAATACGTTGCTCCCCTCCCTGTATCCATTGGTTCATCATCACCTCCATCGTGAGCAAGTGGGTGACACCGGCCTCCTGTTTCGATGGGAGGGCAGAACTTCCGACCTTCCAACTGTGCTGATGTCGCATTACGATGTCGTACCGGCGGACGCGGCAGCCTGGGCGCATCCGCCTTTCGGGGGAGAGATCCATGAGGGACAACTTTGGGGACGCGGATCTCTCGACACGAAACTGACGCTGTTCGCTGCGCTGGAAGCGGTCGAATCCAGCCTGGCGACTGGATTCGTACCGGAACACGACCTCTATCTATCGTTTGCGGGAGATGAGGAAGTCATCGGACAAACCGCACCGGCTATTGTTGATCTGTTGTCGTCACGCGGGATCCAGCCCGCTCTGGTGCTGGACGAAGGCGGCGCGGTGCTCTCGGGGGTTTTTCCCGGAGTCCCGGGACGTGTCGCGATGATCGGAGTCGCGGAAAAAGGGATGATGGATCTCGAATTGACTGCACCGGGAGGAGGCGGACACGCCTCGGTTCCGCCACGCCACACTGCGGCGGGACGGATTGCGCGTGCGGTGGTGCGCGCCGAACGCAGACACATGCGCTATACCTTTCCACGGACGGTCCGCGACATGATTTCGTCCTTGTGTCCGCATGTACCGGTTCCAATGCGGATATTGCTGCGTCTGATGCTGTTTACAGGGCCGTTCGGGGCGCGTCTGCTGGGCCGGATCAATCCGCAGCTGGGCGCCATGACACATACGACTTTCGCTTTTACGCGCCTGTCCGGCAGCCCCCAGGCCAACGTGCTTCCCGCCGAGGCCTCCGCCGTCGTCAACGTGCGGATCCGGCAGGGGGATTCGATGGAACGGGCCATCCGCCACCTGAAGCGCGCGGTTCGGGACCCCGACATCTCCTTCCGGGTCTTGCAGGGCAACGAGCCCTCTCCCGAAACTGCGATTGACTCACCGGTTTACCGCAAGGTCCGGGAAGTCGTGACCCGGATCTGGCCCGACGCAGTCGTACTGCCCTATCTGATGGTCGCCTGTACAGACTCCCGACACTTCTGCCGGATATCCGACTCCGTACTGCGGTTTTCGGCAATGGAAATAACAGCGGAACAACTGGCCTCGATTCATAACGCGGATGAACGCGTTTCGACCGATGCGGTGTTGCGGTGTGTCGCCTTCTACAAAGAACTGGTGCTGGGGCTCTGAGCAGGAGATGGTTCAGTCGGCGGCAGCGCTGTCTGTGCCGGATGCGGTAGCGTCCATATCTCCATGTGTCCCGTCGTCCACATACTCGAGACCGTTGACACCGTCGTCCACGATGACCTTGGACGGAGGCAGCAGCAACAGCTCCGGATGTAAAAGCAGTTTCCGCAGCAGGCGCATCGAAACCGCGTAGTAATGGCCGTCACACACTCGTTCGTCGGTGACGAACTTGAGTCCAATGCTGCGTGAGGCGCGGGTCGTGCCGTCCGGCTGGATCACGTGCCGCAGCTGCTTGCGTCCCATCGCGACAAAGATCGTACAGTTGCCGAACTCGTACAAATGATGGTAGATCGGTCCGATTCCGAGCGAGCCGACGTTGGTGAAAAACACGCTGCAATGCCAGGGACTGGCTCTGTGGATGAGTTTGGGCATCAGACCGACGTTATCGGTGTGTCGCAACATACCGATCAGAAACCGCACAACCGGCGAGGGAAACATCCCGATCAGGCGGGAGGCATTGTCCGAAGTGTTTTTTACTTCAGCCGGTTTGTTGGCTTCCAGCTCTTCCCGGGTACGGCGGACGATGTCCGCGAGGGTATCGCGCTCTCCAAAGATCGGCTTGATCATGGTTTCTTCGCCTTTGTCCGAGAGCGAGCGCTTGATGGCGATCGAGATGCTGATATGTGTCCGGGCATACAGTTTATTCCACATCACGAAACGGTTGAGGTAAGGCCGCTGGGATATCACGCGAACCAGCGCGGCCATGAAAATATGCATGACCGTGAGCCCCGGGATCTCCTCCCGGTGTGCGTCCACAAACGCCTCCAGGCCGTCGATGGGAATGTCTTCGTCGAAAAAATTCTGTGCGTCCACCCGGGAGCGCAGCACGAATGGAATGATGCGGAACACCGTGTCGACGTTGCGTACTCTCCAGCCGTCATAGCGGTCAAACAAGCCCCTCTTTTTCACCAACGGCATCGTCGTGCTCCTTTACGGGAGAATCGTTTTTTTCAGTATAACAGAGTGCACATCTGGCAACCCTCCTCTGGGAAGAAGGTGCCTGAAATGTATCGATCCGATCGATTTCGTACGCCTTTTCCGCGTCGAACAACCAGATGTAACGTTTCCGCACCTGTTTTCCGGTCGATTGGACGATGGCCATTTCGTAATAATCCAGTTGGGCTCGATAACGATCAGTCAGAGTCCGGGCGATCTCCACATCGGTTCCGCGGATCCGGTCGGACTTAAAGTCGACCAGTACCACTCCGTCCTGTTCGGGTTCCTCAAACCAAAGGTCGATGATCCCCTGTACCAAGGTGGCATCTTCCGGGCCGAACCCTGCAGCATCCTGCGCGCGATGAATGGCAGCCGCGTCGAACCGGAGCGTAAACGGCACCTCTCGGTACACCTGTCCGTTTATCTCCGCGCGATGGAGGCGCCGGCCCAGATCCGACTCCAAAAACCGGCAGAAACGATGTGCCAGCGGTTCGACGGCTGCCGCTTCCGGGGGCGTCAGCATCGAGTGTTCCCGCATGAGGCGGATTTGTCGCAATATTTCGTCAGGACCGGGCTCTCGAGCCGCCTCCGGCAAGTCGAGATAGCGTAAAACGGCATGAATCGCGCTTCCTCGTTCCGCACCGGTCAACCTCTCTTCCTTCGCACGGACCGCATTCCGCTCGGCAAAGGTGCGAATTTCAAGGCCGGTACCTTGCAGCCAGAGAGCCTCCTCCGGCATCGACTCCTCGCCGGCCTGATCCCACATTTGCGCATACTCCTGCTCGCGCCGTTTGAGTTCACTGACCGAAATCTTTGCAGCCGAGGAAGCCGCGGCCGGATACCGGTATTTACTCAACAGGAGCCGGGAAAACCTTTCTCTGGCAGCCTGATATATGTCCGGATCAAACAGATCAGGATCCAGCGGACCGGTCAGACGCGCTTGTATCATTGTGCGTAAATCCGGTGTGGATTGTTCCGCATCGGTGTCTCCCGTCTGATCCGCGGTTGCATCCCGATTCTCAGGCGTCTCCCTGCCCATGTCCGCCAGTCGCTCTGCCCTGTGGATCTCGAGTCGGATCTGCCCTTCTTCCACCCCGGCGGTTACCGGTACATCCGGCGAACGGGCCGGTTCCGTCTGCATCAATCCTTCCGGATCTGCCGCGCCTGCGATCGGTGTCCAGTCCACTTGAACGTCGCGTGCCATCGAAAGCAGGATCCAGTCGAGAAAACTCCCTGCCGCCAAAGACAGATGAGACGGCAGCGGACGGGTCGTTCCGCCAGACATCCGGGCATCACGTATGCGCCGGGCCAGTGCGGGGACCCCTTTGTCCGGATCGAGCGGAATCCCTGCGACCAGAACCAGGGAACGTGCGGCACGCGTCATCGCGACATACAGCAGCCGCATTTCTTCCGCGAGGTCCGCATTGCGAAGACTGCGCTCCATCGCAAGGCGGACATAGGTGTGTTTCGTAACAGAACGGGCCAGGTCGACATAGAGCGGCCCAAGACCGTCCCGTTCGGAAAACAGCAGCTTTTCTTTATGCCCGGCAGCCAGCCGGCGGCCGCATCCGGCCACAAACACATGCCCGAATTCCAATCCTTTGCTGCCGTGAATCGTCATGATACGGACGCGCCCCTCCGGGGACTGCGATACCGCAAAAGGCGCCTCTTCGGTGCCCGCTTCACGCAACGCTGCCAAATGTCTGGCAAATCGATGCAACCCACGCGCGCCTGTCGATTCAAAAGATTCCGCCCACTGGGTGAACAGGGAAATTTCATCCGAGCGTCTAATTCCATCCGGAAGTTGACTGATATATTCCAGATAACCGGATCGTTCGAACACAGTCGCAAACAACTCGTTCAACCGCAGGTAGGGTTCGCGCGCACGGATCTCGTCCAGCCACGACAGAAAGCTGGAAACCGCGCTTCGAAGTGCGGAATCAGGTCCCTGTTGAGCGTACCAGGCGACTGCCTCGTGAAAGAACGTCCTTGGTGTTTCGCCGCTCTGCAGCGCTGCGTCGGAATCCACCCGGATCCGGAGCAGGTCCGCCTCGGAAAATCCCTGTGCCCGGCCTCCCCCGGGACAGGTCGCGTCCCCGTGCAGCCGGGATCGCATCACAGCACTCAGCGGGATGTCCTGGGCGGCATTGTCCAGCAGCGAAACCAATGCATCCAGCAACAACAGCTCCGGCGTCGCCAGAAATCCCTGATTGTCTGACAGTGTGTGCAGGATCCCGTGCGTATCCAATGCGGACGCGACATGCTTACAGATCCAGTGGGTACGGCCCAACACCGCGATATCGTCCGGCTCGACACCCCGGCTCATCAACTTCCGAATGTGCTGCGCGATGGCAAGCCCTTCGAGTTCGTCTTTTTCCGGTTCCTCTCCGCCGCCGTCTCCGGCATTGCTGTCCTCTTCTCCCGTGCTCCTCTCATCGTCCGCGTCCGCAGGGTCCTCTTCCGCTCCCGTAATTTCCACCCGGTGCGTGTCGACCAAAAGCAATGTGACCGGGCACCCGGAATCCGCATGCTCCGCCGGCGTCAATGCATGCCCGTCTTCGTAGTCGATCTCTCCCGCTTCTTCGGTCATCACCTGCCGGAACAAACGGTTGACCGCAGCCAGAATCCCTGCTGTGCTCCGGAAATTCCTGCCGATACCGGCCAATCCTCCTCCATCACCCTGTGCAAATCGACGGGACCTCTCGAGAAACCGGGTTGGATTGGCGTGCCGGAACCGGTAAATGCTCTGTTTGACATCGCCGACCATGAATACATTGTCACCTGCGACCCCCGCCACAATTTCGTCCTGAATGCTGCTGGTGTCCTGACATTCGTCGATGTAGACTTCTCGATACCGATCCCTGTAATACTTCCGGGCTTCGCTGGTTCGGAGGATCCGCAGCGCATAATGTTCAAAATCCGAAAAGTCGATTCCTCGCTCCTGCCGTTTGAGAGATGTGTAAACCCGGTCGGAAAGCAGAACAATTTCCACAAGACGGCGCATAGGAGCGACCGTCTCCCCAATGTCCTTACCAATCGAGGCGGCATCGCGCAAGAAGAGTGGAACCGTGTCGAATTCAAATTGTTTTTTGTATTTTTGTGTGTGATATCTCCCGGTAAGCAAGTGAATCACCTCGGGAATCCGGCGTAAAAATGCATCCACAAAAGCTCCGGTCGCTTCGTCACGCGCACGGCTCGAAGGCGAGACATCGGGGATCCGGGCAGCCATGTCCACCAGCGCGTCCCAAGCCGATCCCTGATCCCCTTTGCGAATGACACGGAACTTTGCAGCTATCGAATCAACTGCGTATAAGAGCGCGCGGTAGTCAGCCGCATACAGTTCATTCTTTTTGGCATCCTTGACAAAAGACAGCCCCTCATTCAAGCGGCGAAGCATATCAGGGATGGCGGTTTCCGCCCGCTCCAGCAGAAGTTCCGCCTGCCGGATCAGTGTTTCCGCCCAGGGAGAACGCCCAAAATCGAGAGCTGCCTCTTCCAGCTGACGGAGCGAATCGGATGCCCATTTTTCATAATCCGGCATACTGCGCAAAAAACGGTGAAGAGAGACCGCCAACCCGCGCAGTGCGCGGTCGTCACGACCGGGACTGTACCCGTGGCACAGGGTCTGGAACGAGGCAATCCACGCATCCGCACGTTCAGGTATCATCCCGTACACAAACGGAGCCGGCCGTGCACCACGGCGTGGCAGGCCGGCCGGAACCTCTTCTGCAGCAGCCGAATCCCCTTCGTCCTCCACCCGGTCGCAGAATTGATAAAACGCAGTCAACACCTGATCCAGCGCATCCGCAAACAGCAGATCCGCAGATGCGGGATCCAGCACGGAGGATCCCGGTTCAACCAGAGGTTCCCCCTCTTCATCTTCCAGCAGATATTGAAATGACCGCAGTACATCCAGACAGAATGAGTGGATGGTCGAGATGGAGGCGCGGGGCAACGAAGCCGCCTGCCTTGCCAACCGCGCACGCAGGGCGGGCTCCGTGGCCGACACCTGCTGTTCGCGCAGCAGTGTCCCGATTTTTCGGCGCATGTTGGCTGCTGCCGCCTCGGTAAAAGTCATCACAAGCAGATGCCGAATATCGGCATCGCCATCCAGCACCCTGCGTACAATGCGCTCGGTGAGGACGGTGGTCTTGCCCGATCCCGCCGCGGCGGAAACCAGCCATGTACCGGACGGGGATTCGATAACGGTCCGTTGTTCCCGGGTGAATTCCATACGCGTCATGCCTCCTCGGGATGCCCGCCGCGGATCGCCACCAGCAGCTTTTGCATCCGTGTTCTGGCTTCACTGGACGGGATGCGGCCGGACAGCGGCTTCATATGGAAATAGACCGTGTTCGCGCGTCCGCACACAGCACGGTACTCACAATAAATACAAGCCGCGGGTTTGGAACCGATCCGGGCCGGTAAAGCGTCTGCTTTACCGGACAGCATTGCCCCGCAGAGCGACTCCATGCGACCAACGGAATGTGCGGTCACCAGTGATATATCGGCGGCGGAAAGACCGGTCTGCCGCAATCGAAACCTCCCGGAGACCTCCTGCCTGATGATATCCGCGTCCGTGTTTTCTTCGTGGGGGTTGCGGTTTGCAGTCGGTGCCTGAAAGCGTAGATAGGCCAGTTCACATGCTTCGGCACCGGGATGTGCATTGCGCCAGGCAGCCGCATAAGCGGGCAGCTGGAGAGACAGACCGTAATACACTTTGTCCGGGTCAAACCGGACGTCTCCGCTTTTGTAATCCACCACACGAAAGAGTTCCCTGTCCGCGCCGCCTATCGCGTCTACGCGATCCACCACACCGCGGAACAGAACCTCTGTCCCTTGCACCCGCAACCGCAGCGGAGACTGCCCGTTTTCTCCGAAACGCCATTCCGTACAGATGGGAACCGCCTGCCCGTCCGACAGTTGTCCGATGGCAGCCCGTAAAGTTGCGGCACCCATCCGTAATACCCGGCGTCCGCTCGAGGCCCGGACCCCAGTGTCAAAAAACAAACCGTACCCGTCCCGTTCCGCGACCGTTCTCATGCAGGCGAGAGTGAAGGCATCGTAATCCATATCCGCCCAGCGCGCCAGTACTTCTCCGCGTTCCTCTTCCGATGCCGCAAGGGAGAGTTCCTCCGCCAACGCGCGGATTCCCAGTTCCAGCACCCCGTGCAGAACGCTGCCGGTGTCCGCAGCACGCGGACTCCAGACATCCCGTTCCTGGAGTTTGAGCAGATACCGGGTCAGATATGCATAGGGACAGGCGGCATATCGCTCGAGCTGAGAGACACTTATCCGAAGCCGTTCCCCTGTGGCTTCGCGTATCAATTTCGGCGGCAGCCGCGTGCCGAAGCTGTTCTCATCGCCCCGATCGTACCAATTCATACAGGCATCCGGAAAACCGGCTTCAACGAGTGTGTCTGACAGCGCCCGGATTTTTGTCAGCCGGATGCCGTCTGCCGCAATCGCTGAACCCGCGGCAGATGTCAGCACATATCGGCGGGCGGGACGGGGAGCCGCAAGGCGCGGGTCGTCTTCCTCGACTGCAGCCGGAGCGAGATGTTTTCCTTCGGGGACAGCCTCGCGCACAAGTTCCAGATAAACCGATGCAGGGTTGATGCCTGCAGGCGCGGTCATATACAGTGCATCCGCAGGTGCAGTCATAAGCGCGTAGGCCAGTGCCGCATCCGCGAACACCTGATTCCTCAGCACACTGGGAAGCTGCACACCGAGTTTCCTGGATATCCGTTCGCGGTCCGGATCCTTGAGCAGTCCTTCGGGGGGAGCGGCACTCGGGAAAGCCTCTTCGGACGCGCCGATCAGAAAAAGAACGCGTGCGCGGCGGAATCCCGCCCGTGTGTACCCTGACACAGTGATACGATCGATGACCGGGGGAATCGCACCGCTCTGCGCAGTTTCCATGCCTGCGGCCAGCGCATCCCGAAACGCATCAAGATCATATGCGCCGTCACCGGCGATCATCTTCATTTGCTCCATAACATGTCCGAAACCGTTCCAGGCACGGGCCAGTGTGATAGCGGCCTCGTCGTCACCGGTTTCACGCAGTGCGTCCACCCGGGAGGTCACCGCATTGGGTACACCGTAGGTATCCAGAAAGCCTTCCAGACAGGTACATTTCCCCGCACAGGTAGGAATCCGGACCAGTTCGTCCAGAAAATCACGCAGTGGAGTCAGCACCCGGTTGCGCAGGTTCAACGCCTCAGCGGCAGAAGCCGCTTCACCCGATTGCCTGCTCTGCCTGGTCTCCCGGGTTTCGTCCGGCTCGGCTTCTTCTTCTTCTCCTCGATCAGGCAGAACCACAAGATTCTCGTAGACAGCCCGGTACCTGCGGTCGTCAAATACGCGACCCGATCCGGTCAATCCCCGTGCCAGCAGGAAATTTTCCAGACGGTCAGCCTCCGCGCATTCGATCCGGCAAAACCCGGACCGGAGAAAGGCGGTGATGGAAGGCAACGACCAGTCCTGTGTTTTGAGATCCAGAAGGCCCTTCAGAAACCGGTACAGCGGGGTGCCCGACAAAGGGCGCGGCTCATCGATGAACGGAGACAGCCCATATTCCCGGAACACCGCCTTCAGCGGAGAAAGATAGGAAGAAGGGCTGCTGACACCGATCGCAATGTCGGCATAACGGTATCCGTGGAGCTGGGTTAATGTGCGGATTTCGCCTGCCACCCAGCGAATTTCCTCATCCCGGCTGCGGAACAGGACCGTTGTGACAGCCGGTATCCCGGCGGGGCGGGAGCGTGTGGAATCGTGCTCTCCCGGATCCGACCTGTCAGCGGGAATGGAGGTCGTAGTGAGAGGCATCCCGTCATACAGCGCTTTTCCGATCCTCGCAAACACATTGGGCAAGGGGGAAGGGACGGGAGTCGCCACCGTCTCAGGAAACCGCTCGGCTAGACGGTATGCGGCCTGGCGCCCGAGACGAAACGCGTCCGGTCCGTCAGCGACCGCCGCGTTGCTTGCAGGGACCGTATCCGCGCAAACCGTCACAGTCAACCGCCCGCACACACCCGCCAATCCTGTCAGAACCGCCATCTCCTGGGGTGTAAAATCACGGGTTTGGGCAAACCCGGTCACCCATATCTCGGTTTCTGCCAGGAAGGCGGCGCGGGACAGCGGCCATTTGACCGCTCTGCCTGTCGACCGCTGCAGTGCAAAAGCCTCGCTCAGGCTGTCCAGAGTCACTGCGAGGCGCCACAGATCGTCTTCTCTGTCGTAAAGACCGAGCGCTTTCATACGCTCGTCGTACTGTTCCATCAAAAAGGCCAGATCCGCGGTTTTTCCCGCGAATGCCCGATCATCTCCCAACGCTTCACCGGATGCTTCCCGCAATGGACCGGGCCGGACTCCGTGTCTGCGCAGGTCACCCAGCACCTGCCCGATCTGCGGAGCAAATCCAGGTCGGCCGGCACCGGCTGCCAGCGCCAGAAGAGTCGCCCGGTGCTCTTTGAGCAGGGCATGCAGCAGAATCGACTTGCCGACGGGGTCTACACAGGAGCGCGACAATCCGCCGATTTCGCCTTGAACACGCCAGGCAAGCCGTGAAAAGCTCAGCACCTCCGCCAGCAGGATGCCGGAACGGCCGGTGTGTTCGAAGTAGATGCGTTCCACCTCAGCTTTGGTCTGTTCGGGGACCAGCAGCATCGCGCGCCTGCCGGGCCACTGCCGGCAGGCCTCCTCGATCCGGGCAACGCAGGCATCCAGCAGTGCAGGCTGTGATGTTCCATACAGGATGTTGATTCCCACTTCGTATCCTCCGGGCTGATGTTTCCCCGATAAGAGATTTGTGATGCCCCTCTATTGTACAGATACCATATGTCCCGTTATCCGGTCAGATCGATGCCGCCCCGGACAATGCCGGTATGTCAAGGATCGAAAACCGGTTTCTTCCGTAATCCAGCAGACCTTCCTCCCGAAGACGGGACAGTTCGCGGGACAGCGCGCTGCGGTCGCAAGCCAGATACTCCGCGAGTCCGTTGCGGTCAAACGGGATCGTAAACTCAAAATAACCGGCCCGGCTCATTTCCGCCAGCAGATAGGTCGCGACGCGGGCGCGTATTGTCTTGCGTGTGAGGACATCCATTTTTCGCGTGAGCAATAGATTCTTCTCCGCCAGAATCCGCAAAAGGTTACGGATGAGCG
Source organism: uncultured Oscillospiraceae bacterium (assembly GCA_964492455.1). GTDB lineage: Bacteria > Bacillota > Clostridia > Saccharofermentanales > UBA5734 > JAAYKS01. Next base: position 2,145 of record CAZBKR010000010.1, on the reverse strand, counting down.
AAGTGTGACGTGTGCACAGATTCCCGCACGGCCCCGACAGTCTCCCGAAATCGATATCCAGTATTTCGGAGGGAGAGATCGCGGTCACTGTCACCGGGCTGCGCATTCCGCCCATACAGGCCAGTGTCTCGCCAAACAACTCGCCCGGCAGAAGCCGCCCGATGATGTGCCGGTTCCCTGCCGCGTCTTCCTGTGCGACTTCGACTTCTCCGGACAGCACCAGCCCGAACCGATCAAGAGGTTTCCCCTCCATCAGCGGCATCTCTCCCCGTTCATACCGGCGCAATCTGACCCCAAGGCAGGAAAATAACCCCGGCAACTCGCCCGGATCTATCTCAAAAAACAACGGGCAATCGATCAGGATCGGCTCCCAATTGCACACAATCCGACTAAAAATGGGGTCGAATATCACATTTTCCACTTTTTCTCCTCGCTTTCAGGCAATTCCATATCGCCAATATGATATCATTTAATGGATATAGGCGGGTCGGTCGCAGGGTTGCGACAGGCAACACGGATCAGGAGCGTTCCTAAATGAAAGAAGCCATTACACACGGCGACTTGCGGTTTCCGATACAGGCATATACCGTTCCCTTCGATCTGCCCAATCATTGGCACAACGAGTTCGAGTTCCTGTATATGAACCGCGGGAGTGCCACCTATTGGGTTGATACACAGCCGTTTGACCTCGCAGAGGGTGAATGCGGTTTTGCGAGCAAAGGCCAGATGCATTCCATTGATTACCACGACGAAAGCAACAGCGAATTCACCGCGCTCGTGTTTAATCCGGTTCTTCTCTCGGGAGAGTTCGACGCCTGCAGTTTCTATTTCCAGGGCATCGCAGACCAGCGGATTCTGATCGACCACAAATACTCCCCCGGCACTCCGCACGGCGATGTGGTCATCCAGGGAATGCTGCGGATCGCTTTTCTGCTGGCGGAAAAACCATTTGCCTATGAGATTGAAATCAAGGGACTGCTGTACGGGATGTTTGCCGCCATTTTTGATAACGGCGCATATCACGTTCAATACGAGGAGCACATCGGCAATCCCAAAAACGCGGAAAAAATTAAACGGGTCGTCAACTATATCTATAACAACTTCAATCAGAAGATCACCATTGAGGACCTGGCCCAGCTGTTGAACTACAGCCCGTATTATTTCAGCCGTTTTTTCAAGGAACTGACCGGACGGACCCCCATCGACTATCTCAACCGGTACCGGATCTTCCGTGCCTCCGAGCTGCTCCGCACCTCCGAGGTGAGCATCTCCGAAGCCGCCTACGCGGTGGGATTTGACAACCTCAGCTATTTTATACGGATGTTCCGGAAATACAACAATTGTACCCCGTCCAATTACCGCAGGCGTGGTAAAGGGTAGTACCTCCATCCGGTTGCGGAACGGTTGGCTTTCTTTTTTCTGATCGAAAACGTACCGAACCCCGCGGTTTGCTTGACGCTCCCCCCGGAACGGTGTAACCTGAAAAACACCAAACGAAAGGAGTCCGCACGATGCGTACCGCACCGGTCTATCACGACCCGACCCGCACCTTCCGTGCGGCCTTCCAGAACCGGATGCAGGCTTCCCTGCCGATTCCGTCCGTAGGCGGTCTGGTAGTATGCGCCCTTACGCAGGGGCGGAACGTGCCTGTACCCGGACGGACAGCGGCCTGACGGCCGGTCATCGGATCCTCCAGACGTACATGAGCCTCCGCCCCGGTCGCAATCGACCCGGAGCGGGGGTTTTATTCATCCGGAGAAGCCCGCCCGGCTCTCAAACCACTTACAACGCGAGGGACCGAAAACCGGTACCCGGAAAGGAGTCGATCCACATGATGCTCAATGGCGCACAAATTCTGATCGAATCGCTGATCTCCCAGGGGGTCGACACGGTATTCGGCTATCCCGGCGGCGCTGTGATCAACATTTACAACGCACTGCACGACTACCGGGATCGTATCCGGCACGTGCTGACTTCCCATGAGCAGGGTGCCGCTCACGCGGCTGACGGATATGCCAGGACCACCGGCCGCACCGGCGTGGTGTTCGCAACCTCCGGACCGGGCGCCACCAATCTGGTCACCGGGATTGCGACCGCGTATCTGGACTCTGTGCCGATGGTCGCGGTCACCGGCAATGTTCCCCT
>CAZBKR010000009.1:0-22413 GCA_964492455.1 uncultured Oscillospiraceae bacterium | reverse complement strand
AGGGGAGCGGTTCGTCCTCAAGAATGCTCCCGAATCCCTCTCCGCTGGTCTCCAGTCGGTTGTCGATCAGCACGTCGGGTTGGAGTTTGCGCACCATGCGGATCAGCTTGTCCGCCTGCCACTTCTCTCCGGCCATCTCGTCATAGGAAAAGTCAAACCACAGAATATCGATCTTCCCGTAATTCGAACACAGTTCCCGGACCTGTCCATGCAGGTATGTCAGGTATCGGTCAAACCGCCGCTCCCCGTCTTGCTCCGACACGTCTGCACGCATCGGATGGTGCCGGTCGCCGAACCGGGGGTAATCCGGGTGGTGCCAGTCCAGCAGGGAATAATACAATCCGACCTTAAGCCCTTCCGCTCGAAATGCTTCCAGATAGGCGCGAACCAGGTCCTGACCTGCCGGGGTGCCGGTGGACTTGTAATCGGTCAACGCGCTGTCGAACAGGCAGAATCCGTCGTGATGTTTGGCGGTCATGACCGCGTACTTCATGCCTGCCGCCCTGGCCGCGCGGGCCCATGCCGCGGGATCAAAACCGACAGGATCAAACGTCTCAAAGAAAGACTGGTAGTCCGGGTCGGAAATCTGCTCCCGGCTCCGGACCCATTCTCCCCGGGCCGGGATGGCATAGAGTCCCCAGTGGATGAACATCCCGAACCGATCGTTTCGAAACCATTCGCTGCGTTTGAATTTTTCGTACATCCTGTTGCCTCGCTTTCTCTGTCGGCTGGGTGATCTTTTCCCGATGCGATGCCTCTATTCCCGATTGTGTGCGGCCGCATCCGCACGAATCCGTTCCATCATCTCTTCGGCTTCGGATGCGTTCCATCCCGGCGAGTCGCCGATCCGGCGCAATCGCAGCGGAAGGTTGGTCAGGTATTCCAATCCTTGCTCCATTGTAGTACGCGGGTGCTGGTACACCTCCCGTCCGATACCGATCGGACCTTCGACTTCGTACAGGAATCCGTATTCCCGGCCGGTGTGCAGGATCCGTCCGTCCTTTGTAATACACAAAACCGCAGGTTTATGCGAAAAGGCCTCGGCCAATTCTTTCCACCTGGTCACCGTACTCCCGGGACGCAAAGTGTCAAGCACAAGATTGGACCCGTGATACCAGGGTCCCGATGAATCCCTTACGCATATCTCAGCCATCCGGTTCCCTCCGCTCCATCAAAAGGGCCGGATTCCGGGCCGTCATCGTCTCCGGTATGCCGGGTGTCACCCATCTGCCTGCCGTTCATAGAAATAAGCAGAACGGATGTCCTGCGGGATCAAAGAAAACAGCCACGCCAGGTAGAGTCTGGTCTTCGGACGGAGCCGGGAGCGCACCGCATGTCAAAGCGTGCGCTTTAGCCGATTCCAGATTCCGGACCTGAAAATCAAGATGGATGCTTTTTTGCGGATGATCCGGCTGTTCCGGCCATACGGGCCGTACATACAGCGGCTCCGTCTGGAACGACAAACCGGTCCCGCCGTCCGGATCGCGCATCAACACCCAATCCGGTTCTACAAGAGTCGGCTGCCAACCGAGTAACCGGCTGTAGAATCCGGACAGTACCTGTGCGTCCGGACAATCCAAAACCACTGTGCGCAAGCGAATGTATGGAGTGTCAACAGTATCCCGATTCATGGCGGTTTCTCCTCCTACAGGCCGATATGCGGCATACGCCTGTTTGTTTTCAGCATCCGATGACCATAGACAGCTGTGACAAGAAAGAATAAGAACATGCCGAGATTCGGTGTGCCAAGCATGAACGCATACAAGTATGCTGACTCTCGCCCGGACAACCACAACGGAACAGTAATCACCGCCACCGAGAGCGGATTGGCCGCCGCACAGCTGCGCGGATATGGTGTTTTCCCGGTGATCACCGCAACCAGCAACCACCCCAGCGCTGCAATATACAGCAACATGGTGATTCCGATCGTCGGTGTCAGTACAGCGTAGATTCGATCCGTCAGGCGCAGTGCGAGGTCCGGCCATCCTTCCAGTGCCAGAAAGCGGTGGATGATCTGAGGCACGCAGAAGAAAGCGTGGATGAACAGACCACCCGTACATGCCGCCACCGCGAGAATCAGAAAGATACGCGCTGACCGTAGAGACACCGTCGCCATCTGCCGGGACGCGGCATACAGTCCCGGGAGAAAAAGCGGAAACGCAACAGCAGCTATGGCCATTGAGATCATCGGGCGTACATACACCACTTCTGACCACCCGGTCTGCACCATGCCATACATTCCCATCGCACCCGGCTGCACATATCCCAGCAACAGATCACCGATCCAGGCCAGCGCTGCAGCAATGGCCGGTAAAACATGACAGACAAAAAAGATGCCCCGTTCCCTTTTCATACACCCTCCAGCATCCGCACCTGCTGCGCGAGCAACCAGTCCCTGGCCTTGGCCAGGAGTACGGGTTGGATGTCCGGGTAGGTCATGGGGTCGGGAGCCCGATCGGACAGGATGCGTTCCGCGATCTCGAAGTCCGGCAAACGGCCCAGACGGCTGACCTCGGCGACATAGAGCATCCCGGATGACACCGCGGTGTCGCGCGCGACCCCGTACCCTGCCACAAAGGAAAGCACCTGATGGGTTGCACCTGTCTCTTCGTATAATTCCCGGCGGGCGGCCTCCAAAGGTCGTTCTCCCGGTTCGATATGACCTCCGGGGATCTCGTAGGTATTCCGGTCATACCGGCGAACAAAGATCCAGCGGCCTTCATACACAGAAGCAATCACCACAAAATCCGGTCGGGGCGGGGTCCGTGCGGGGAAAAAAACCGAGCGCGCCGGGAGTTCCAGCGACGACAGATCCCGCTCATAAAACAGCTCCGCCTGCATATTGTCGTTATAACGCCCGGTTTCGGTGAATCCGAATTTATCGTAGAGCCGCCGGGCGGCAATCAGATCACGACGGGTGTCCAGCAATGCGCGGCCGTATCCCTCCTGCTTCAAATAACGGAGCGCGCGGGCAAACATTGCCTGCCCGTATCCGAGACCGTGATACGCCGGCAGAACATACAACCGCTTGATCTCAGCCGCGGCATGTTCTCCGTCAAGTGCGCGGACCGCGACCATCCCCACAAGATCGGATCCGTCGAACAGACACCAGAACGCACCGGCAGCCAGATAGGTTCCGGGGATGTCCACGATGTCTTTGTGCCGCCCTCCCGGTTCGTAAACGACTCCGAGATCCGATAGATAAGATCCATAGATCCGCTCGACGTCAGGCTGCATCGATGGATCATAGTCCCGGATTTCGAGCATGAGCCACCTCCCGTACGAGTTCCTCAATCTTCGCGTGCAAGGTTTCGAGTTCCTGCCAGGCCTCTTCTCCACGTCCCTGTGCCAGACCAAGATAGATCCCGTTGACCTTTTCCTGGAGTTCAGACGGTGCAATCGGCAGGGAGGCAGCGGTTGCAAGCGATCCTTTTTCATTCATCTGGTATCGTCCGTTGACTGCGAACAATACCTGTGTCCAGGCACCAATCGTGCGAAACACCGATCCCATGGCGTAGTGGAGGTCCCCGCGCATCGCGGCCTTGCGTCCGCAGGCGATGGAGAATCCCGCCTCCCACGAAAATTTCACGACCATGGCCTTTCGCATCCGGGGAGGATACGCTCCTTCCGAAGTCAGGAGTGACCGGAGGCGGTCTACCGGCCGGGAGTCATCCTGCCACAAAGGCTGACAGTCGTGGACCTCAGCCGCATAGATCGTATTCACGAATCCGAACGGATGGCCGCTCTGCCAATCGATCGAGAGGTTCCCCTCCACACAGTCCCGCACCACGGTTTCAACGCGCACAAGATCCCGCAACAGCACGTCCACCGGCATCCCCCCGACCGAGAGCCAGGCCCCGCCGTTGATCCAGGGACCCCAATCCCCGGGGGAATGCAGCAGGTCTTCCCGGTTTTCATCATCCATGGCGGTCAAACGGCGTGTCAATGTTGCGAGTTCCAGTAGGTCCGCGTCATAGTACAAGCCGATATCGACATCGGAATCCGGAGACGACTCCTGCCGGCCGCGGGAACCGCCAAGCACGACCGCCCGGACACCGGGCACCGCGGAGAGGGCATTGGTTATACTGTCCAGCGAGAATGTCATACCGGCTGCTCTCTTCCTTTACCTGTCCCGAAGTGCTTCCACCCGGCAAAGGCGGATCTTCTTCCATTGTAGCGGATGCGGTTCCGGCAGGTCACCGGTTTGCGGGAAATGACGGTTCAAAATTCCATGCATGGTAAGCCGCTTCCCAGATGTCCGGGGAAAACGGGTGACAAAAAAGGGCGTTTGCCGCACGCACGAGGTGGGTGTATAGTGCCTACTATCCTTTTGTTTGAAAGTCGGGGTCAATGATGATTTTTCAGGGGATCGGTAAAGACGCCGCTCCTTCACGTTCAGAGCAGCGTTTTCGTATCGGTATTGTGTGTAAACATACATGGGAAGAAGAAGCCGCCAGCCCGTTTTTCACTTCCTTGCGGGAAAGCGTTGAACGTCAGGCACGCGCGCTGGGCATGACAATCGCCCGGTTGTTTCGACCAGGTGAGCCACTTGCACATGGGGATATGCGCAGACTTGACGGTCTGGTGATGATCGGAGCGATCGATCCCCGGCCGATTCTGGAAGTATGCGACGCCAGCAGTAATCTTGTCTTTCTTAAGAACACGGTCGAACAGGAGACCGACATCGACGTGGTACAGAACGACATGGCGGGGGCGACCCGTGAAGGACTGGAGTTGCTGTCCCGACTGGGTCATCGCACCATTGGTTTGATCACGGGAACCATCTATGCCCCCGATATTGTCACACGGCGCCCTTCCACATCGATCGACGTGCGCCACCAGGCCTATCTGGAGTGGATGCGCGATGCGGGACGGCTTGAGCCAGGACACGTGCACCTTGCCCCCTGGACAACGGAAGGAGGGTATCGGGCTGCAGTAGAGGCGATCCGCAAAGGACGTCTGCCGACTGCTTTTATCATCGCAAACGACTCATTCGCCGTCGGAGCGTTGCGGGCGTTCTCAGAAGCGGGCATTCGCGTCCCGGAAGAGGTCTCAATGATCAGCTTCGACAACACCCGGCTCGCGGAAACCGCGATCCCTCCACTTTCCTCCTTCGAGCTGGATCCGGCGGAAGCCGGACGTCAAGCGGTGCAATTGCTGCTGGAACGCATCCACGGGCGGCGCACACCGATCCGTGTGACCATCCCGTCCCGTCTGGTCGTCCGGCAAAGCTTCACGATCCCCCGCGAAATTCCGTAAAAAAGCGTCAGGACTTCCCGGGAGGGTCAGTCGGCGGAGTCGTCGGATCTGTCGGCGGGGCTGTCGGCTCGGTCGGGGGGGTGGTCGGCGGAGCTGTCGGCTCGGTAGGCGGAGAAAGGTTGCCTTTACTGACCTGTATTTCCACGCCGGAGGCAAGCCAGAGATATTCGTTGTACCGGCTGGCTGCCACCACGGTACCCTTGTCGATATGGGAGTCGACATAGATAATCTTGTAGGTCAACGCGCACCCCTTGGTATTGAAGTCAAAGAAGTAGGCGGGGATTTCGTTCTCCATCCGTCCTACGAGCTGGCCGATGTAGGGACGTCCGAGCGAATAGATCACTGTGACCTTTTTTTCATCTCCGAACAGCATTTCACCAGCGGCAACCGACTGTGACACCAATCGTCCATAGGGCACTTCGTTGTGGTACAGAGACTGTACCTGTACCTCGAGCCCCGGAGCGATCGAAGCCGCTTCGCCTGCGTGAGTAGTGGCAAAGTCGGGGACTTCCACCCCTTTTCCGATCGAGAGAACCAGCCGGATCTCAGACTGGGCAGCCACCACTTGTCCCTCCGGGATATCCTGAGAAATGACCTGTCCGGCCGGCACCGTGTCCGATCCTTCCTCGGTATAGAGGACAAATACCGGATTGGACTGGAGCCAGGACTCCACCTGCTCTCTGGTGTACCCGGTAAAGTTGGGAACATAGATTTCGAGATTCACGGGTTCAGGTCCCCGCGACATATAGATCACCAGATAGTCCCGGCGGGTGAAATTGGTTTCATCCACCGAAACATCCGCAAACTCCAGCCGGATAAATTTCCCGGCCTCTATAGATTTGTGGTACTGCTGGACCAGATTGATGTTGCCGGCTTTGATTTCCGTGATCCAGGCACGGACCTCCGCGGTCGTCATTGCGTCAAGATCCGGGAGGGTCAGCCGTTCGTCCGGATCGGCTCCTTTGCTCACGGAAAGACCCAGTACCGTTCCTTTCTGGACAGCGGTTCCCGGCTCGACATCCTGCGATATGACGGTATCGTTACTGTTCTCAATATTGAATTCGTACCGGATATCGAGCTCGATACGGTTCTTGAGCGCCCAGGTGCGCGCCTCGCTGATCGGTTTCCCGACAAAGGTCAGCGTCTCAACCCGGTTGAAATACCGGTAAGCCAGAAACCCGAGCACACACACAACAAGCACGGTCACGCTGATCAGCGCGTAACGAATCATCTTGAGCCGGTGGTACCCTTTGTCAATGACCACATCGTGTTCGACTCCGCGTACACCCAATTCGCCGGGCCTGCGATCGATAGCGGCTGGATGGGCTTTGGGTTTGTCCTTTACCGGCGGTGAAGCGGCAGCCCCTCCCATCGATTCGATCTCCCCGGCCGTATCGACCCGAACCGGGCGAAACGACTCAAACCGGGGAGATGAGGGTTCCAGCTGCTCCTCCTCCGGCCTGGTATCCACAGGTACGGATTCCTCCGGGGTCCGTGATGCGCCCTCTTCCGGCTTGCGCTCAACCTGTGTCTCATCGACGGGAACAGTCTCATCTTCGGATACCGTTAGGTTCTCCGGGTTCTCTTTGTAGTTCTTGTTGCGAAACTGATCCAAAAAATCACTCATCCCCGCGCAGTACTCCTTTTCTCAGTTTTGCCACTTGATCCGATTGTTGCGCGATTTCGGTCGAATGTGTGACGACAATGACACATTTATCGAAACGGTGTGCCAATTCTCTGAAAATGCCCACAATCTCGTTTTCCGTGTCTTCATCCAGATTGCCCGTCGGTTCGTCCGCCAGCACGATGTCGACGTTGGTCGAGATGGCGCGTGCGATCGCAACGCGCTGTTGTTCTCCTCCCGATAGACGGTTGACGGTCCGGTCGGCCTTGGCGCGGTCGATGCCGACAAAATCGAGCAGATTGTAAGCGATCTCTTTTTTCTCGCTGGGAATGTTGTTCTCGGTGATGCTCATGGCGACAAGCAGGTTTTCCACCGCGGTCATGAACGGCACGAGGTTGAAGTTCTGGAACACAAATCCGACTTTGTTGCGCCGGAATTTGTCGTACCCGGTTTTGCGGATGTCCTCTCCCTCATACCGGATTGTACCGGCCTTCGGCTCGTCCATCCCGCCGAGAAGCGAGAGAAAAGTAGTCTTGCCGGAACCGGATTCCCCGAGTATCGTATAGAACTTTCCTTTTTCATAAGTGTAATCGATATCCCGCAGGATGTACCGGCGGGCATCACCGTCCTGGTAAAAATAACTGATGTTTTCCGCTGTCAGCAAAGCCATCAAAACCGCCCCCTTACATCAGGATCTTTTTGGGATTGAGCCGGATCACATAGAGGATCGGAACCGCGGTCGAGACGACCAGGCTCCCGATTCCAACCAGGTAAAACAGCAGAACGGTTTTGGCTCCGATCCGGACCTGATAGGACTCGATCAGCTCTTCCTCCGAGACGTCTGCGTTGTACCCCAGCATTTCGAGCTCCGAAGGCGTCTCATACCAGGGCTTCTCGTCATTCTTGTCGCGCAGTGCCTGTTCCGCCGCGATCTGGTTCGCAAGCATCTTGTCGGACATGTTCCCGGCGATTACGTTCCCCGAAACCAGTGACAGGGACACCGCCAGAATACCGATGAGCAGAACCTCGGTCAGTATCTGCCCGGCTATCCGGACACGGGACTCTCCGAGCGAGCGGTAAATGCCCATCTCGTGACGCCGGTCGCGCAGAAACAGAGTAATCAGCAGGCTCAGGATCAGGAGCGTGGCTCCGATGGTCACACTGAGAATCAGGGTGGCGATCCAATCCATGTTTTTCATCGGAGTCGCAATGTACTGGAAATCTTCGCTGGTGTCGGTGAGTTTGTAGAATTTGGGCAGCAGTGGAGTGGCCTCCTGCTGGAACGCTTCGATACCGAGCGGGTCTTTGAGAGTAAACACCGGCAGCACGTAAGAATAGGAACTGGTCATTTCGGTCCCGTTCAGCTCACGCTCGGTTTCCATGATGACCTGGTTGAAAAGATCGATCGCCTTGTTGGTGGTGTACATCTGGTTGTTGAAATCAATGTAGCGATAGTAGGATTCGCTGGGATCGGCCTCCGGCCGCTCGACCGGTTCGAAAATTCCGATGACTGTGAGTTCAAAGGATTTGATGACGATTTTCGGTTCTCCCGGTTTCTCCGGAATGCCGGGAATCGGTAGAATGTCCACGTCTTTGCGGGGGAGAATGTCGTAATTGTACTGGTAAATCTGTTTTTTCATCTGAATCGTGGATCCTACGCTCAGTCCGTTCTTTTCGGCAAGCTTGCGCGAGATGACAACTGCGTTCACACTGTTCGCGATTTCATCCTCGGAAAAGGTCCGCCCCTGATACAGGGTGATCTGTCCGTACACCTGGTCAAGGATCTCGGGGTTTTGTCCCCCGACCAGCTGGAAGTATGACCAGGTTTCATAGGGATCATCGGGTGCGGGCAGTATGGTATCGCCCTTGTCAGGTTCGACGATCACGGGCAGATCGTCACCCCGGTAAAGCGGCTGTGGCTTGACCGGGCCGGGATTGTCGTCGTAATAGGCCTCAATTTCATTGCTTTCGAGCGAAAGCTTGGACAGATAATCGTATTGCTTCACACCGTCCAGGCGCCCGATCGCATGGATCGTCTCAGTCGGAATCGGTCCGATCGGCTCGACTCCGCCAGACTCGTTGTACGCGTCGTAATCCACTTCGATGGACGCAAGCACACCGATTTTTTCGCGCATGAGCTTCTGGGTATTGCCGACCGCCGCTTTGACGGAAATCACGCCGGCCATGACATTGCCCAGGATGAACACGAGAATCAGCAGAATTGCCGATTTCCCCCGTTTGCGCAGGACACTGATCAACCCCCTGCGTACGAAATTCATATACTCCAACCTCCTCTTTACGGGTGAGATGCCCGTTTCTCAACGGGGACAGTGCGGCGAACCGCGCATCGCAGACACAGCGCCGCACTGGATGACTGAAAGATTAGACGCGCGGTTGCGCGTAAATGTTTCGTGTTTTTGTACGAACGTGAATCAGAGTCGTCTTAATGAATCCGCCCATACACCGCTTTTATGGCACCATCATCGCACACAGCGCAACCGCCTTGCTGTATGCCCTGGCCAGAAAGGACTCCGCAGACATCTTGCGCAGTCGCGGGGACGCGATGTTGGACAATTCCAGAGAGACCGGACCCCGGTATCCCGTCCGTGCGATCTTTTCCATCAGCCAGGGCCACCGGATCGTCCCCTCACCCGGCGGCAGATGCTGGTCGAGTCCTCCCCTGTTGTCGTGGAGGTGCAGTGCCGCAAGCCGATGGCCATAACGGTCCAGCAGATTCCACTCCTTTGTGTAATGATTTTCATGTCCACTGTCATAGCAGAAACCAAGCCGGACGGACGGGATGGCTTCATATGCGCGGTCCAGATGTTCCGACCGCCGCAGATTTTCCAGCGCGATCGTGACACCCTGCCGTTCCGCATGTCCGACCAGCCGGCGCAGACGATCCAGTCCGACAGGTCCGGCGGGCGGAGGATGATTGCCCTGTGTGGCATGCAGCACCATTACCGGGATCCCGTGATCACGGCAATCATCGATACATCGCAGATATCGTTCAAATACAGACCCGGCGTTGATGCCGTCTTTCCAGAGCAGATTCGCATCCGCAAACGGGACATGAATGTTTTCCACCCACAGTCCCCGGTTTCTTGCCATCTCCGGCAGTTGTTCTTTTGTGCCGTTCACCCCCTGATACTCGTCACCCCACCACAGCATCACCGCGTCAAATCCCGCGTCGGCGATGAGTCCCATCCGCTCCCGCGGGGGAACGGGATACCCGAACCAGAAGTAGATGGAGGTCTGCGCGACCGGATTCAAGAGTCTGCCTTTTCGGTGAATGGTTCACCGCGATGTTCCAATCCGTCCTGTCTGTCACCTCCCATCAGCAGCACCGATGTTACCATCGATGCACTGACGAGAAGAAATACGGGAGTGTACCCGAAACGACCGATTAAAAGTCCCCCGATGACCGGCAGCAATACGATAAGCACATTGAGCGTCCCCCGGATGCCGAGGTACTCGGTCCGGGATTCCTCGGGTGCGATGTCCAGAAGATAAGGCTCGAATCCGATGCGTCGCCCGCTGATGATGAAACCGATGAAAAAGAAAAGTACGGCATACCACACAGGATTCGTGCGGGCCAGAAGCAACGCGGCCACCGGAATCATCGCCCCCAGCAGGATGCAGGTCCGGACGATCGCCTTTGGACTGCTCCGGCGCGCGATACGTCCCCATACCAGATTGGACAGAATCGTGCCGGCCACCTGCACAAGCAGATATTGCCCGATATATTTCGTATCCAATCCGAATCTTTCCCGAGCGAAAACCATATAGAACGGCAGTGCCATCACACTGAAACTGGTCAGATTCTCGACCAGCAGAAACCGTCGGAACCGGGCATCCTGACGCAACAATGCCGGCACCCCCCGGAGATAGGCGGAAAGGGTCTCGGGACCACGGGCGGGCGGCGGAGAGGCCGGCTCGCGAATCCGGTAAAATCCGGCTGTCGCAATCCCCAGCCCGACAAACCCGACCGCCAGATTGATCCCGTAATTATATGGGAATCCCGGCCCGCCCGACCGGAACAGGAATGAAACCAGCAAGCCTCCGCCAAAGGAAGCCGTACTGCCGGCGAACTGCTTGGCGGCGTATAGCCGTACCCGGGCAGGCCCCGTCATCGTTTTACCAAGGAGATCCGCATAAGAAATACCCGCAAACCCCGCACTGACAGAAAACAGAAATACCCATATAAAGAAACTTGCAATGGCTAGAGAGGGATGCTCTTTGCCTAACAGAAACGTTGTCACCGACATGCCGAAAAACGACAATGCCCTCAACCAGATGCCTGCGAGCAGATATCCTTTTTTATAGGGTTTTGACCGCAGATGGTGGCTGAAAAGAAGGTTAAACACCAGCGGAGCCCCCAGCATCACCCCGTACAGCAGCCCGAATACAACCCGGGATCCTGTCAGCTCGGTCACCAGCGCCGGAAAGACGGTGTTGAGGTCAAGCATCGAAGTCGTCAGTCCCAGGAAGAACCCATGCCAGATATAGGCGAACGAAATTCGTTTATCCATGCACGCATCCATTCATCACGTGTGGTTTCCCTTGTCATCCCGTCCCGCGGGAGCGGCGCAGGTGCCGCAGGACAATGACAACCATCAACGCCAGCAAAAGCGCCGTTGCCACCGGGATCACCACCGCAAGCACCGCCGTTACGACGCTCCCTGCGGATTCTGCCGTCGACACCGCGGGGCTGGCTGTCCCGGCACTGGCGGCGGTCACCCCGAAATGCAAACCGCTGCTCGCAACACCGGTAGCCGCAGCGGCACCCCCGCCCGCGATCAGCGCCATCGACCATTGCAGCAGCGGGTGGACATCCGTGATGACGGCGGCAGCGGCGAGTACACCTGCCACCACTCCGATGGGCACGCTCGCGGTCTTGAGCAGATTGTCCACATACGGGAAAAAATAAGCCAGGATCTCGACCAAAGTCGCCACGCCAAATGCGAGCACAGCCGGCCAGGTCCCCACCCATTGGAATCCCTGTCCGAGATCCAGATATCCCGACAGTCCAGCGATACCCAGGACGAAAAAGGGAACGAAAACACGGAATCCGCATGTGGCAGCCAAGCCCACGCCGATCAGAATATCGAGTACGATTTCCATGGCTGGAACCTCATGGAGTTTCGGCGGTTCCGCTTCGGGTGCCGAACTCCCATCCGCTGGTTTCTTATTTTTTCTTGAACAGTCCGCCTAACAGCGATCCGATGCCACCCGAACCGCCGGAACCAAGCAGATTGCCCGCCATATCCAGCAGGCCGCTGCCCTGGCCCTGCGTGACCAGGTTCCCGAGCATCCCGGACACTCCCGACGCGTCGACGCCCTCTTCTTTTTTTGCTTTTCCGAGCATCCCGATCAAAAGAGGGGCAAATTGCGCAAGCAACGCAGAGATCTGGTTCGCATCCAGCCCCGTCTGCTTCGCCATCTGTTTTTCGACTTTCTTCTCACCGCCACCCAGGATGTGCGTCACCATCCTGGACCCATCCCGGGTGTCGACGGTTTGCAGGAATCCGTCGATATCGTCCACGCCGTCGTCCTGATGCTGCTCGAGCGCTTTTGCCAGAGAGGAAGCACCGTCGGCACTGCCCGCGTTGCGTTGGAGAGCAGACAGCAGAGTCGGCATCGCCTTTGTCGCGACCCGGTGCACCTGATCGGGTGTGGCATGGATGGATTTTCCAAGTTTGGACAATGTTTCGGGATTGTTCAGCTGTTCGGTCAGGCGCTTAAGCAAATCCATGAAAACCTCCTGCTCCATACAAAGCGGGTATCCGCTTCTCTGGACGGTCGTTTCGCGACACTCCCCGTCCCTGCCGATGTTCCCTTTACGGTTCCATTGTAAGTCAAACGGATCACAACCGGAGAGCCAGAATACCAAACAGGCCGGATTTATACCTGCTCACGTAAAGTCTCGGCATGCAGGCTGATGGCAGCAAAGTGTTCCAGCATTTCCATCCGGGCAAGTGCTTCGCGCACATCCGTACCGACGGTGAGGATCCCGTGATTGGCCATCAGAAGCGCATTGCATCCCGAGATATGCCGCTGGGCGGCCGCAGGCAGCTCTTCCAGACTCAGATAAGGAGCTTCGGGGGTCCATACGCTGCCCACCGGAAATTCCGCCGCCGGCAAAACGATCCGGTCTCCCGAAGCCCCGGCCAGTGAAAAAGCAGACGCATACCTCGGATGGGCGCGTACAATCGCCTGTACATCCGATCGAATCCAGTAGACAGCCAGGTGCAGCCGGAGTTCTGAAGTGGGTTGCTGGATACCGGAAATTACATTGCCGGACAAATCCACCTTGACCAGATCGGCTTCCGATAAACTGTTCTTCGGCAACCGGGTCGGGGTGATGAGAACCTCGTCCGCAGAAAGCCGAACACTGATGTTTCCTGTGTTGGAAACGACAAAACCGCGATCCCACAGCCGTCTGCCGGCTTCCACAATATCCCGTCTGATCCTGTTCTCCTGCATCCCCGACACCTCCATTCATGTGTATTATGGTACTATTTTACCCTTTTTAACAAAAGGACGGGGGCCGGACGTACAGGTGTAAAATGGACATGACACAATCCGGACTGACAGTTTTTGCCCGGGTATATAATCTCTATGCGAGGAGAATAAAAGATGGATTCCGTTATTCGACACGTTGATTGCATCGAACTTTTCGTGGACGATCTGGATGCCGGACTGTCTTTCTACCGGGATGCGCTGGGTCTGGCGCTCCTCTGGCGGTCGGACACCACCCTGGGATTGGGGTTGCCGGACGGCTTGGCGGAGGTTGTACTACAGACCGACCGTCCCCGCATGAACGTGGACTTCAAGGTCGATTCTGTCCCCGGGGCGGTGGAGCGGATTTTGAAAGCCGGAGGCAGACTGATTCACGGCCCGTTTGACATCCCGATCGGGCGGTGCGCCGTGGTGCGGGATCTCTGGCAAAACGAATACGTCATTCTGGATCAGTCCAAAGGGACCTATATGACCGATGCGGAAGGCCGTGTGACCGGCGTTTCCTGATCGATCGCCGACCGGACTCACCAATAAACCTGTTCTCCGTGCTCGAGGAACATTCGCAGGTTGCGTCCCACCACCGGACCCGGCTGGAAGTCGTCCAGCATCAGGATCCGCATCCGCCGGGACAGATCGGGTTCCGCGTCATCCGGGCGCAGCCCTTCGACCAGACGCCTGGTTTCATCCGCGTCAAACCGGATCGGGCCGGCCATTCTTTTCCGGTGTTCCGCGTTCAGCGGACAATCGATCTGGCATGACAGGCAATCGACCAGGCAGCGATGAATGTCGCGTGGAATCCAGGAAGGCCATTCACCCGGGGACTCATTGAAGAACGTCAGGCAGCGGTCGGTGTCGATCAGGAACCGGTCGGAACGGATGGCTCCGGTTGGACAGGCGGCAATACAAGCGCCGCATTTCTCACACAGTTCGTGAACGCTGACTTCTCTCCAGGAGTCTTCAGAATCTTCGGAAGGCATATCGGTGTAGAAAGCGGATAAAGTGTGAAAACTTCCCATCCCCTCCACATAAGTGATGTTGTTTCGTCCATACATCGCCAAACCGCTCTGTACCGCAAGCCGTTTGAGAGGCAGACGCCCGGCGGATTCCACCCGGTAACCCGCCGGGGAGAGCAAGGCTTCCAGCCAACGGAACGCCCGTCTGTTCGCCGGCTCGCCCGTACCGGTTTCATCCGAACGGCAGATACAGAACCCCCGCCTTTTCTCCCCTTCCCATTCGAATTCCACTTTCGCACAGGCGGGTGTCGGTGTGGCAATGACCAGCACCTGACGGGCCTCGATAGCCGAGGGAAGATCGAACTGGTAGATGCCGTGCAGGATATGACGCTGGAAACCGTTCAGTTCTACCGAGGACTCGAGCCGGCTGAGATCTTCACGCAACGCACTCAGCCGTTCGACTGACACCGCCCGGAAAAGGCATCCTTCGCGGCGAAAGCGCTCCTCCAGCGCACGGATCACGGATGCACCTGATCCGCTTTGTCCGCGGATCCGGCAAATCCCTGCGCAGCAAGCCAGGCGGTCAGGTCCTCCCGGAACGCTTCGACCGGTACGACCGTGTCCATTTTGGTCTTCACCGCAAAATGTCCGGCCACCGTCCCGCCCCGCTTCTCGATCCGCCTGGTCAATCCATCCAGGTAGGGTTGCGGCACATGGTCATCGGCCTTGGTGATGAATAACCAGATTTTTTTGCCGGACAGTTCCGCCTGCCGGATGAAGTGTAGAATCGCGGG
Organism: uncultured Oscillospiraceae bacterium; assembly: GCA_964492455.1. GTDB lineage: Bacteria > Bacillota > Clostridia > Saccharofermentanales > UBA5734 > JAAYKS01. The sequence continues at coordinate 7,261 of CAZBKR010000009.1, read as the reverse complement.
CGGTGCGTGCCCGGCCCAGATCTGTACCCCCAGCAGAATCTGATCGTATTCCGCCATCACAAAGTCCATCGGCCGGATCGAACCGCCGATCCCGAAGAAACCGGCCATCGCGGCACCGGCGTAGGCACCGGGCTTTCGCGTCTTTTTCTCTTCAATCGCGCGCATTTCAAATCCTGTCTGCGCCTGGATTTCCCGAGCGACCGCAGCGGTGTTTCCGACCCAGGAAAAGTACACAATCAGCGTCTTACCCATGGTTTTCTCCTTTCAGCGGAACGGACCGGCCCATTCCCGTCATACGATGGCATATATCTCTATCGATCGGTTTTCCGGACCATAAACCGCAGCTTCTCTGTCAGCGCACGCCGAACCTCCCCGTTCGCGACCGGATCGCGGTTTTCCGCCCACCGGGCTTCCAGCACAACGATTTCACGGTGTTCTTCCTCCGTGATCTTGCCTCGTTTTTGTTCATCGGTCAGCCACTGGCTGAACGAACCGATCCACTCGTCCTCACACCCCACGTCTTCCGGACAGCGCTCCACCTTGTCAAAATCCATCCGGTTGTAGTAGAGACGCATCGCAGAGGTTTCGGGCGTGTCTCCTTTCGCGATTTTGACCTCAAACACCGGATCGATCCCCAGTACACCCATGTTTTGAAACTCGGTCCTGTCCCGTGCCACAAAGTCCGACCGGACCGAAACTCCCAGGATCTCACAGGTGTAAAGGGTCCATCGGCTCCCGACCTTGAGAGAGTGGATGACCCGGCACTCCATATTGACCGGACATTCCGCGATACCCGGAGGCGTTACTTTTTTTGAGGGCAGCGGGGTGAGCCCTGCCACCTCCATTTCGTCGATCCCTTTGGGAATCGGCATCCCGGCAATCCAGCTCTCGCGGACGAGATCGTGTCCGTAGTAGCTGATCACGCACTCCGGATTTTCCTTGAGATTCATATATCCTTGTTTGATACCATCGCGATAGGCACCGTCCCACTCTTCCACAAACAGGTTGGAAAGGCAGAACACGTAATACCAGGGAGGGGCAAAACTGGTGCCCATCGTGACCGGAGTGACATTCACATTGCCTTTCATGTCCATGGTGGTGACGAAATAGGAGATCTGTGGCGGCTGTACAAACCGGTGGTTAATGTCGCAGTGTTTCTCGCCTTCAAGATCGTAAAACGTAAAGTCCATACCATTCCCCTTCTGGTGACGCCCGCTGTGCGGCAAGGCTTGCATAACCCTGGAATCCCGGACGCCACTGTCCCTATTGTAACCAACTTTTAGACAACGTGAAATGCGGCCCGTCGACTCCGGACAGACCGCATGCAGCAGTAGATGGACCGGGAATTTTATCCCAACGGCCAGGCAACTGCCTCGTCTGTTATCCGGCTGACGGGGAGATTGCCAAACCGGATCTCCGCTTTGAACAAATCCCCGTCAACAGAGAGAGCAAATTGTCCTTGTTGAAGTTCGATCAGACTGCGGGCGATATTGAGTCCCAGTCCGCTCCCCTCGGTCGATCGGGCGGCATCACCGCGCACAAACCGCTCCAGCAGCTCCGAAACGTCGACGTTGAGGGGCATGGAGGAGATGTTTTTTACCGTCAGTACCGCTTCCCCCTCCGACTCCCGCAGATCGAGATACACCCGGGTGCCCGTCAGCGAATATTTGAGCGCGTTGCCCAGCAGGTTGTCCAGTACACGCCACATCAACCGCCCGTCCGCCAGCACCTGTACCGCAACGTCCGGCAAGTGGACCACCGGCTCCAGCCCCGCTGATTTCAGGCGTTCGGCGTATTCCCCGACCGCCTGCCGCACGATCTCGCCCAGATCGGTTCGTTCCAGCGAGACCGGCAGGTTCCCGGTCGATGCCTTGGAGGCTTCGACCAGGTCGTCAGTCAGTTTACGCAAGCGTTGGGACTGCCGGTCCAGTACTTCCACATACTCCCCTGCCTGCCCTTCCAGTGACTCCTTTTTCAACAGGTCGATATAATTGACGATGGAGGTCAGCGGGGTCTTCAGGTCGTGCGAGACGTTGGTGATCAATTCGGTTTTCAACCGTTCGCTTTTCATGCGCTGCTCGACTGCGCGGTGCATCCCTTCCCGGATCCGGTTGAGGTTTTCTCCGTGACACCGGAACTCTCCGATCAGATGCCGTGTGTCGACCTGGGCATCATCTCTGTTGTTGCCCAGGCTGACCTCTCCGGCGGCCAGCTGTTCCGCTGCCCGCTGCAGCCGGTGCAGATTGACCGAGACCAGACTGACCAAACCCAACAGCAGCAAGTCGAACAGAAACAGAAGGAACAACGCACCATATGAGTGTGGAGCCACAACTGCCAGTGCAAACTGCACGATTGCCGCTACACAGAACCCGACCGCGGTTTTCCAGTAAAAGGGGATTTGCCGTCCTGCAGCTATGAGCAGCCGGCCGATCGCGCGCAATACTTTGCCCGCAAGCCGGAGAGTCCTCCATACCAGTGTATTCTTCCACCACTCTCCCGACTTGATCCGGGCTGCCAGCGTCAGCAGAACAGAAAGCGAAATCAAAAACAGGACAAGACCTCCGGCCACATACAGCGCAATGTCCCGGAGGCTGTACGGACCGCCATAGTTGACGGCAGGAACGATGACCGCCGCCGCGGCCAGGAGAGCGAGTCCCGCATACAAGTCCAGCGGAATGCGGTGAAAAGGTCCCAGTGCGATGCCTTCCACCCCTTTGCGCCGACCCGCGGCACAAAACATAAACACCAGCAGGATTAAGACAAGCAACGCGGATCCCGCACCGATCCAAAGGAACGCCCAGCGATACGGATAGACGCTGTTGAACAATGTGGCCTGGCGCAGGAAGTCGTCTTCCGCCACGAGGGGATCGGAGACCGTATAACGGACCACATAACGATCGGTGAGAAGTTCCGCGCGGTATCCGGCTGCTGCAGGAGCCTGGTTTTTGACGATGATCCGGGCGGGATCCTGTGCCGTCGCGAGCTCGAACGAAAAATTCGTATAGGTCAGCTCGTAAAACTCGAGCCAGGAGGTGCTGCCGGGGTTCGACTCGAAATGCCAGATTACTTCGTATGCCTTCTGGTGTGCGATGTTTCTCACGGATTGTGATTCATAATAGGAATCGCATTTGTCATAACACCCCTGCTCATACAAATAACCGGCTCCGAAGATGGACCCCGCAAGTACCGTAAATGCCAGGACAATCAGCAGAATGGCGGCGGTTTTGGCCGGTATGCTGCCCGTAATCTGATTCATCTTCTTTTCTCGCTTTCCATTTTGTACCCGATCCCCCAGACCACTTTGATGTACTGGGGCTCGGCGGGATTGATCTCAATTTTTTCCCGGAGATGCCGGATATGAACGGCGACCGCGCCGGCCGATCCGTTGGCATTCTCATTCCAGACCTCCTCATAGATCTGTTCCGAGGAATACACCCGCCCCGGGTGCCGGATCAACAGACGGAGGATGCTGTATTCCATCGGGGTCAGCGCCACCGGCTCGCCGTCCACGGTCACCTGTCGTGCGGCGTCGTCCAGCTCGACTCCTCCAACGGCAAACCGATCGGGCTGCGCAACCTGCCCGCCCAGGCGGGTATAGCGGCGCAGCTGGGAGCGAACCCGGGCCAGGACCTCGATGGGCGTGAAGGGTTTGGTGATGTAGTCGTCCGCACCAATCTGGAGTCCGAGCACTTTGTCGCCGTCTTCGCTTTTGGCTGTGAGCAGCACGATCGGCACGTTACTGCATTCCCGGATCCGTGCGGTGGCGGTGATTCCGTCCATCCCGGGCATCATCACATCCAGCAGGACCAGCTGGATGTTGTTGTTTCGAACCGTTTCGACCGCATCCAGCCCGTTGGTGGCCTCGAACAGCCGGTATCCTTCGGTCGAAAGATAGATGCGCAGCGCAGCCAGGATGTCTTTGTCATCGTCGCAGATCAGGATGTTGTACATAGGTGTTCACCTCTCGACATCATGGTAGCCGTGAATTCTTGGGATCTCGCGCACGGAACCATTAAGAATTCCTTAACGTCTCATTCTTATATAAATCTTAAAAAACGACACTGCACTGCCTTAAACCGTGGCATATAGTCTGTGGATGGTTCCCGGGAGAACCGGAGGAGGCTCATGATGTTGCTATCTCTCGCCGCCGCAGCGGTCGGACTGGCCCCCAAAGTGATCGGTGCCTATTTCGCAGCGGTTTCTACATTTTCGCTCCGGAAAGCACACAAGTTTCCAGAAACGGTGCCGGCCACACGGTTTGCGGTGATCATCGCCGCACGCAACGAAGCCGGCGTCATTGGCCAGTCTGTACAGAGCCTCCGGGAGCAGGAATACCCAAAAGCATTGTATGACATTTATGTCGCTCCCAACCATTGCACCGACGATACCGAAGAGATCGCGCGGGCAGCCGGTGCAACCATCATGCATTGCAGCGATACGGTCCGCGACAAAGGAGGTGCGCTGCAGGAAGTGTTTGACAACCTGCTGGCGGATCCGGCAGATTATGACGCATTTGTGGTCTTTGATGCGGACAATCTCGCGGACAGGCTGTTTCTTTCGGAAATGGACAAAGCATTCCAGGCGGGTGCGCGTGTTGCCAAAGGGCGCATCGAGTCCAAAAATCCCTATGACTCCTGGATCTCCGGATGCTATTCCATTTATTTCGGCATCCAGAGTGTCTTCTTCAACCGCGCACGCGCCGCCTGCGGTCTGTCTGCCAAACTGGCGGGCACCGGATTTGCGGTCGCTCACGGGGTATTGGAAAAACTGGGTGGATGGAGAACCGGTACGATCACCGAAGATGTGGAGTTTTCCGCTCAACTCGCTCGTGCCGGCGAGCGAATCTGGTGGGTCCCCCGGGCAATCTCATACGACGAGGAACCCGCGACGCTGCACATCTCCATGAAACAGCGCAAACGCTGGTGCAGCGGAGTCCTGCAGGTCTCAAAACTGTTCCTCCGGGACCTGCTCCATTGGCGCGGCCGGACCGCATGGCCTCTTCGTATGGACGCCGCCATGCTTCTGCTGCTGCCCTATACCCAGGTGCTTTCGATCCTCACACTTCCGGTCGCGCTGACCGCCGCCTGGCTCGGCGGAGGGGCGGACTTTGTCCGGCTGATGTATGGAATCCTGACAGGTGCACTGCTTTCCTTTGCCGGAACGGCGGCTCTTGCCGCCGGAATCGCATTCGGATACGCCGGACATGACTGCCGGATCCTGAAAAGCGTCCTGGGATTTCCGCTGTTCCTGTTGTCCTGGCTCCCGCTTCAGGTATTGGCATTATGCCGCAATACCGTGGTCTGGGAAGAGATCCGTCATACCCGCGGGCTGTCTTTGCGGGATCTTCCGATACACCCGGAGCCGGAGCGTCACAAACCGGCATACCGACCGCAGGACGCTTCCCTGCTTTCGTGATACCATGCCTTTGAGAGATTTGCGGTGCGGCGTGTCCGTGTTGTCCAAAGGCGGGTGCGCGTTTCCTCAAGGAGGATTGGCCGGTGTATTGGGTTCTGGCAGCTGTGGTTTCCTATGCGCTGGGAAGCATCAATTCCGCGATCGCGGTTTCATGGTTGCTGTACCGCGACGACATCCGCCGCCACGGGAGCGGCAACGCGGGTGCGTCCAATATGTTCCGCACTTATGGCCGAACCGCAGCGTTGTTGACACTACTCGGAGATATGTTCAAGACGCTCGCGGCAGTCACACTCACGAGACTGCTGTTCCGGTGGATCGCTGGCGGGGATCCCGGCTTTGACCCGGGCTGGTTTGCAGGGCTATTCGCGATATTGGGTCATGTGTTCCCGATCTGGTTCGGATTTCGCGGCGGCAAGGGGGTACTGGTCGCGGCGGTGACCGTACTGGCCGTCGATCCGGCCGCCTTTGGCGTGATGGCCGTTCTGGCGATCGTGGTCTTCGCGTTGTGGCACACGATGTCGATCGTGTCACTGGTCTCCGCTGGACTACTCCCCATCGTCATTTTTGTCCTTGGCCTGCTCCGGCATCGGTTCTCATGGATCGAGGTGTGTTTTTCCGTCGTTTACGCCCTCCTCGTCCTCTGGTCGCACCGCGGCAATATTCAGCGGATCCGGACAGGGGAAGAACAGCCACTCCGGGAAGGAAGAAGCGATCCGGAAGATCCGTCAAACCACCGCTAAAAAAAAAGGCCGGCTTTTCAGCCGGTTTTTTTTGGATACCAGGGGATGAATTTGCTGGTTCGGCTTTTATAGTCCTCCCAGTCGGGACGACCTGTGTATTTCTTTTCCAGCATCGGGACGCCGGAAACAAAAACCAGAAACAACGTAATGAGGAGCGGGCTGAAAAACAGCCAAAGGTTGCGGCCGCCGCCGATCGTCATGATCCACAGGCCCCACCATTGTACCGCCTCGCCGAAATAGTTCGGATGCCGGGAGAATCGCCACAAACCGGTCGTCAGGAGCTTGCCGCGGTTGGCGGTGTCGGTTTTAAACAGCCGCAACTGGCGGTCGGCGAGCGCTTCGCAGACAAATCCCGCGATCCAGACCGCGAGACCTAACACCGCAATCCCGTTCCACGGTGCACGGTCTTCGAGTCCCGCCACGATCACCGGGAGATTGATGAGATAGTTGAGCGCGAACTGCAGCAGATAAATTTGCACAAACATACGGAGATAAAATGTCCGCGGGTTCCAGGTGTCGCGCATGTTCTTATACCGGTAGTCCTCGGGCCGATTCCAGTTGCGCCGCGCCAGGTGCCAGGTCAGGCGCAATCCCCAGAGTGCGACACAGGCAAAGGCAACCCAAGGCACAGCCCCGCGTGGATGCCCCAGCGCGAGAGAAACCCCGGCCGACAGGATGAATCCAAGCCCCCAGGCGACGTCGACGAGTCCATTGTTGCGCTTGGATTGCGCGACCAAAAACGCAAGGATAAAAAACAACAGCAGGACGCCCAGAACGATCAGATGCTGCATGACTACCCCTCCGTCGGGCTTTCCAGATAAGCGGCCGCGACCGCTCCACGACCCGCAAACAACGTCACAATCGCGGAAATATCCGTGATATACGCCGGCTCGCGCCCGGTCAGCCGGACCAGCGCTTCACGGAAACTCTCCGCGCGCTCCGGATCGGACGCATGCACGATGACATAATCTTCGATGGACTTGCCCTGGAGAGACCGGAGCAGCAGTTTTCGATTTTTCTCTACTGAGAAGGCGACCCCCTTGATCGTTCCCTTGCCTTCGGGGTTGATGGTCACAATCGGGCGGAACCCCAGCTTGATCAGGAGT
>CAZBKR010000008.1:20378-23855 GCA_964492455.1 uncultured Oscillospiraceae bacterium | reverse complement strand
ACGCGGAGGACCTCTTTTCCGAAATTCAGGAATTCATCAAAAAGAGACGGCGCGGAAAGCCGGTCCGGCTGGAGATTGAACCCGGTTGTGACGACCGCCTGCGTTCTTTTCTGTATGAGATGCTCAAGGTCGACGACCCGATCGTCTATGAAACCGAACAACCGCTGGACCGTGCGGCTTTCAAGCGGTTGTACGGCAATGAAGCGTTCGCGGCGTTCAGACAGCCCGCCATCCGGCCAGCCCCCCCGGCGGACTTTCCGGAAGGTGAAAACCTGTTTGACTGTATTCGCCGTCGGGACCGGATGGTCCATCACCCATACGAAAGTTTTGACAGTGTTGTGGGATTCATCCGCGCCGCAGCCGAGGACGACCGGGTACTGGCCATCAAGCAGACCCTGTATCGCGTCAGCGGCCACTCCGCGATCATTGCGGCACTGATGCGGGCAGCGGATCGCGGAAAACAGGTCACCGTGCTGGTGGAACTCAAAGCACGGTTCGACGAAGAAAACAATATCGAATGGGCCCGGCGGCTGGAAGAAGCGGGTTGCCATGTGATCTACGGGCTTGCGGGTCTCAAGATCCACTGTAAAATCGCACTGGTCATCCGCCGCGAGGAGGAGGGCATCCGCCGCTATCTCCATCTGGGCACCGGCAATTATAACGACACGACCGCAAGGCTGTACACAGACATCGGTCTGTTTACCGCCCGCGAGGGGTATGGAGCGGACGCATCCTCCCTTTTTAATTCTCTGACGGGGTATTCCCGGCCGCCCGCGTTCAACCGGCTCATCGCAGCACCGGACGACTGTCGCGCCTTTCTGGTCCGTATGATCCGCCAGGAGATGGAAAACAGCCGTCTCGGTCTGGACTCGGGAATCACAATCAAAGTCAACTCACTGGTCGATGAGACCATCATCCGCCTGTTTTATGAAGCTTCCTGCGCCGGTGTCCCCATCCGGCTGGTCGTACGCGGGATCTGTTGTCTTATCCCGGGGATTCCGGGCATTTCGGAGAACATTCAGGTGTTTAGCCTCGTCGGACGATTTTTGGAGCACAGCCGCATCTTTCGGTTTGAAAACGCGGGAGAACCCAGGCTTTATCTGGGGAGTGCGGATCTGATGCCGCGGAATCTCGACCGGCGTGTGGAATTGCTGTTTCCGGTTGACGAACCGGTGCTGATCGATCGGCTGGAACGGATACTGGCTGTGACGCTTGCCGACAATGTCAATCGAAGAGTACAGGACAACGAGGGAAGATACAGCAGGATCCGGCCGGCCGGCGAGGCCAGACTGGACAGCCAGCGCGAGCTGGAGCAGCTGGCAGCGGCGGGGTGGAACCCCGAAGCCGAACCGGCAACCCCTGGAGGTGCAATATGAGAAGAATCGGACTCTTGACCAGCGGAGGAGACTGCCAGGGACTCAACGCCGCGCTGCGGGGAGTTGCCAAGGCGCTGTATGAGTGGATGCCGGACACTGAGATCTATGGATTTCGTGACGGGTACCACGGCTTGATCACCGGCAACTGCAACATGATGAAACCGGGAGATTTTTCAGGTATTCTGACCCTGGGCGGAACCATACTGGGCACCTCGCGCCAGCCGTTTAAGACCATCGTCAAAGGGGAGGACGAAAACGGTCCCGACAAAGTGGAAGCGATGCTTGCCACCTATCGTAAACTCGGATTGGATGCGATGGTAATTCTTGGTGGCAACGGTACACACAAGACAGCCAACCTGCTTCGTGAGAACGGCATGCGGGTCGTGACACTCCCCAAAACCATCGACAATGATGTATGGGGTACCGATCTGACATTCGGGTTCCAAAGCGCGGTTGACATCGCCACACACGTCATCGACAACATCCATACCACCGCCATGTCACACAGCCGGGTGTTCATCATCGAATTGATGGGTCACGACGCAGGCTGGCTGACCCTGCACGCAGGCGTCGCGGGCGGGGCGGATGTCATTTTGATCCCGGAGATTCCCTATAAGCTCGCGTCTGTCTGCGCGACCATTGAAAACCGCATATCCCAGGGAAAGCATTTTTCGATCATCGCCCTTGCCGAAGGAGCGATCGACGCGGAAGAAGCGGAACTGTCCAAAAAGAAACTTCGCGCCAAACGGGAGAAGGAATCCTTCCCCTCGATCGGGTTCCGCCTCGCACAGGAACTGCTGGACGCCACCGGCCGGGAGTGCCGTGTTACCGTACCAGGCCATTTCCAGCGTGGAGGCCCCCCCTGTCCCGCTGACCGCGTACTGTCCACCCGCCTGGGTGCCGGTGCGGTCAACCTCATTCGTGAGGGAGATTTCGGTAACATGGTCGGCATCGTCAACAACGAGATCGTACCGGTCTCGCTGGAAAAGGTCGCAGGTCGCCTCAAGCTGGTGAATCAGGAAGATTCCATGGTCTGCTGTGCCAAATCAATCGGAGTCGATTTCGGAGACTGAAACAAACCACTGCAAAGTCCGCAATAAGGATCGTAAGGAGAGCACCCAGATGGCAAAAGACAGAGAGATCCTCCAGCGTATTCGGGAAAACATGGAACAGGCCATCATCGGAAAACAGGAGACGGTCGACCTCGTTCTGACCGCTCTGGTCTGCCGGGGACACGTTTTGATCGAAGACGTGCCCGGCGTTGGGAAAACGACACTGGTCGCCAGCCTGGCCAGGTCTCTGGACTGCTCGTTCAAGCGAATCCAGTTTACGCCGGATGTGCTCCCTTCCGATGTGACCGGCTACAACCAGTACGATATCCAGACGGGAACACCCCGTTTTGTACCGGGTGCGGTCATGAGCCAGATCATCCTGGCGGACGAGATCAATCGATGCAGCCCCAAAACCCAGTCCGCGCTTCTCGAGGTGATGGCCGAAAGTCAAGTCACGGTCGACGGGGTCACCTATCCGCTGCCGCAGCCGTTTATGGTGCTGGCAACGCAGAATCCGATCGAGTTTGTCGGCACCTTCCCGCTGCCCGAAGCACAGGTCGACCGCTTTCTGCTCCGGATCAACATGGGATATCCCGCACATGATGATGGAGTAAAAATCCTGCAAAAGCACCTGTCGGGATCACAACCGGTCGCGGCTTTGGAGCCGGTGGCCTCCGCAATCGATGTCATCGATCTCCAGAAGGCGACAGATGCGATCACCTGCGCCAAACCGGTCATGGAATATGTGACACGGATCGTGGAGGCGACGCGCACCCATGACGATATCATCCTGGGTGTGAGTCCAAGAGGCGCGATCGCTCTGACTCGCGCGGCGCAAGGGTGGGCTCTGTTGCGCGGGGCAGGTTTTGTAACGCCGGATGACGTGCAGAAAATGGCCGTACCGGCACTGGCACACCGGATTGTGCTGCGTCCGCAGGCCGCGGTGTCACGCGACTCCGCCGCGGATCTTGTCACGCGCATTGTCCGTCAGATTCCAGTCCCCGCATTCGCATGAAGACCTTTCGCATCCTGTACGCCGTCGTCTTTGG
>CAZBKR010000008.1:2357-20368 GCA_964492455.1 uncultured Oscillospiraceae bacterium | reverse complement strand
TGTGCTGCTGACCGCAATGTACAGCGGTCTGCGTGTTTTATATGTCCTGCTGTTTCTGCAGGGACTGCTTCTGCTGGCGGCGCTCGCGATGAACGTGTGGTCCGCTTTTACATTCGCATATGTGCAGGAGATGGATGAACTTTCCTCTACCCGGGGTGAGACCGTACATCTGCATCTGGAAATTCACAACGAACGGCCTTTCCCTTACCCGATGATGCGTATCCGCGTGCGAACGCTCGTACCGGGAAAGCCCTGGGAGTCGACGTTCAATCTTGCGGCGCACGCGCATGTGGCGTTCGACATCCCCATCCCTTGCCACTACCGGGGAGAATATGCCGTCGGTCTGTCCGAGGTGGAGATCCGGGATATCTTCGGACTGATGGTGCTGCCGTTTAAAATGGAGCGTCTCCCCTACTATCGAGACAAGAAACTGCTGGTGCATCCGCGGGTGACACAGTTGCCGGAGCGCTCGACCCGCCCTCCCGATGCCAAAGCCTATGTGCGTTTTACCGCGCTCCACACGGAAACCGAAGAATCTTTCTCTCATACAAGGGAGTACCGGCCGGGCGACCGGGCACGTCAGATCCACTGGAAACTGTCAGCCCGCGTCGGAAAGCTGTACAGCCGGCAATATGACATTGCCACCGAACCGTCCATGCTGATTCTTCTGGACGCCTCCCCCGGCAGGATTCCCGGTGAACCTGCGTTGCAATGGCAGGATACCGCCTGCTCCTGTGCGGCTACGCTCATCGCACATGTATTGCACCAGCGGTACCGGGTGACATTCAGCGCGAGCGATCGGGCGGACTCCCGGGTACGAGGGATGTCCATGGCGGATTACGCCGCGTTTGACCACGCGATGTCGCACCTGTCGTTTGATGCCTTGCAGCCGGCCAGCCGCTTTCTGACTGCTTCAGCGGAAGAATGCAGGGATCACGGCAGTATCGTCCTGATCACACATCAGATACCGGACCATGAATTGATGGACGCCTTTCGGGCGATTCGGCGGGTGGACACCGATCTCACCCTGATTGTGGCACTGCCCGCTCCCGGTCATACATCCGCCGCAGCCGCACAAACAGCCGGAAGACCGGAAGAAACGGCGGATATGACCGGTATGACGGTTCGTATACTCCACGCCGCATACGGGGACGACCTCGCCCTGCTTCTGGGGGATTTTCTATGAGTACCGTTCCGGGTTCCGAAACAAAAGATGTGAAGCCGACCTCTATATCCCGGCGCCTGCTACTCCTGCTGGGACGGGAGAAAGTCATGGAAACGGCGGCAGACGGCGTGGCGTCCCTGCTCTTAACCACCGGTTTTGCGCATCTTTTCTTCACGCTCAGCGGCCTGGACATCCCATTATCGCGGACCTTGGGCATATCGATTGTCTGCACGCTGGCAGTCCTGCTTCTGACTCGCAAATGGTGGATTCTGCCTTCGCTGCTCGTGATTGCGGGCGGAGCTGCCGGACTTTTCCTTGCGCGAGCGGAACAGCCACGGCTCCTTCTCCAGAACCTCGCGGATACCGCACAGCACACCTGGTGGGTACTGACCGGTTATACCGCTTCCACGCCCGCGATTCTAAACCCCCTTGCCTGGATCGTAGCGGGTCTGGGAACGCTTGTGCTGTTTTTACTTGTGCGGCGATTGTTTAACCTGCTGGTGTATACCGTTGTGATTACATCGGTGTTTCTGTCGCTGTGGATCATTGGACAGGAGCCCTCCATCACCGCAATGGCCTATTGTGCCGCGGGGCTCGCCACCTTGTTTCCGCGCGCGTTTGCCGCTTCCGTCAACCGGCGGAGCGGTGGCAAAGATCGTCTCGACCGCGGGGCCATGCAGGTGCTGGGGCTACCTGTCTGCATTCTCTGCATGCTGCTTGCGCTCGGACTGGTTCCCGCGAACACCACTTCCTGGAAACTTCGTCTGCTGGTCAACAGTGTAACCGATGTCAAAGACCTGCTCGACATCTGGCAGGGGGAGACACAGCCGCATGACACTTTTTCGATCGCTTCGATGGGTTTTGAACCTCTCGGCAGGTTGGGAGGGCCGATCCGGCCCTCCGGACGCGAGGTGATGCGCATACGTTCAGATGTCGGCGGTCTTTATCTGCGCGGCGGCACACGGGATGTCTATACCGGCGAACAATGGAAGGACAGCCGTGATGACGAAAGATACCGGTTCGGCAGTCTGTTGTGGCGCGGCACGCAAAACGAAGCGTTCGACATCGGACGTCCTGCCGGATCCCCCCGATCGGCCTTCCTGCGGGATACCACCGTCGAGATCAACTATACTTTGACACACATGATCGATGGCATGCCGTTCTTTTTTACCGGCAGCCGACCGGAAAAAGTCAGGATCGCCAGAAGTTACGGAGCCATCCCGTTTTTCAATGTGCAGGGGGAAATTTATACCTACGACACCATTCCGTCCCACAACGGTTACGCCGTCCGCTCCCGGTTTTTTGAGGCCAGCGACGCGATGTTTGATCAAACCATGCTGCAGTGGGAGAAAGAGGTTGAGCCCGATCCGGCGGAGTGGATACAGGCGATTCGTGACCGGTATTTACAACTGCCATCCGATCTGCCCGATACTGTCATCTCGACTGCGGCACTGGCCGCGGGGGAAGGCACCCCGTATGAGCGGGCAATCCGTCTGCTGGCTTTCTTCCGGCAGGAGGATTTTGTATACACCTTGACACCCGTCATTCCCCCCGATATGGACTTTGTCGCACATTTCCTGGAAACCCGGGAAGGATACTGCGTATATTATGCGACTGCCTTGACAGTCATGGCGCGCACACAGGGATTGCCGGCCCGTTACGTCGAAGGCTTTGTTTCTCCTGCTTCCGGGGCGGGTAACGCTTTTTCCATTACAGGCAGAATGGCCCACGCATGGACCGAGATTTATTTCGATGGAATCGGCTGGGTTCCATTCGACGCTACCCCGTCACGGGAATCGGAACCACCGGTGATCACACCGCCCGTCACGGGACCGGTCGAGGATCCCACGATAACACCGGAACCTACCTCGTACCCCGTCACCCCGATTCTCCCCCCTCCCATCGACGAATCCCGGGGGCCGGGAATCGGATGGATTGTTACCGGCATCCTGTTGCTGCTGACTCCACCCGCCTACTGGATCACCGTCCGCATTCGCAGGCAGCTCCTCACCAACCGGTACCGGTTGTCATCCGTCCGTCGCAGGTTTGCCAACCGGGAGCGACAGATGGTGTTCTATCAGCGCGACATCCTGCGCCAGCTGGCTTGTCTCGACATTCATCCCGAACCCGGTGAAACACTGACGGATTTTGCACGTCGCGCAGACCGGCGTGTGGGCTTTCGCGATGTCAAAATCGAAGAAGCGACCGATGTTGTGCTGCGCAGGAGGTACGGTCTGCTGTTTCCGACCGGAGAAGACATCGCCGCACAAAGCGAAGTTCACAAAGCGCTGGAGAAACACCTGCAGGCGACGCTCACACCCGGCCAGTATGTCCGAAAGCGTGTTTTCGGGCTCCAACCGCTCCATTTACCGCCTGGTTCTGAAGCGACCTGAAATCACCCGTTTTTGTCCTTTATGCCTAACAATATGGCGTTGTATAGTATTGCAGAACGACACAAGCCAGAAGAAAGCACTATCTGACTGGCCCATTCCATCGAAAACATTTGGATATTCTGGCACCTCCTCTTCACTTTACTTTTGGAAATTGCTTTGTGATAATACGCATGCAACGGTTCCGAAAACGAATTTTGGAGGTTCACTTTTTGATACGCAGAAGTATGAGAAATGTCTTGAAGAAAGCATGGTCGCGTATTCGCGCTTTGTTTTCCCGGACAACTGTAACGCCGCTCGCGCCCCGGGAATCCGGACACGCTGCGATAAGCCCCCCGCACAAACGCGCTCCTTTCCTTGCCAGGACAACCCGCGTTGCAGCAGCCATAACAGCCGGAGTCCTCTGCAGTGTCGCGGTCTCCGCTGCCGCTGTACCTGTGGTTCCAGTGCGCACCTCTCTCTCGGAAGAAGCGGTTGCCGGCGAGAACGCCGACGAATCCCACCTAGCCGAGCCGGATTCATCCGGCCCGATCCAAATCCAGTTTGTTCCTGAAATACCCGCCGTTTCCATTGAACCCATCGTTCCCGAAGAGCGGGTTTCTCTTCTGTCCCGCGGCATGGCCGTCGATGCAATCCTGGATGAGGAAGTAAATCCGGCATCCGAGTCTTCTCCTGCTTTACCCGATCCGCAGCCTGAGCCTGAGCCGACACCGGCTCCGGTTGTTTTCCCGACTGAATGCGAAGTCAGGCGTGGAGAAACGGTGTGGTCCATTGCAGAGCGGATGTACGGGTCCGCGGATTATGTTCGTCTCATCAGTTATGCAAACGGACTGTCTTATTCCGATCCTGTCATCTTTGCCGGACAGATCCTGTCTCTACCGGATCCTTCCACGCCGGTTCCCGCGCCCGCACCGGCTCCTGCAGCATCTGCGCCCGCGGTTTCTTCCGGGAGCAGTACCATCATCAGCGGATTCTCGGATGCGGAGATCGATCTGTATATTCGGATCGTTGCTTCGGAATGTGGCGCCGGCTGGTCCTATGAAGGATGTCTGATGGTCTCGCAGGTCATCGTCAACCGTATGATGAGCGGCCGTTGGGGCGGACTGCACGGCGTGTTGACCGCACCGAACCAGTTCACGCCTTACGGTTCCGGATACTACAAATCGGTCACACCGACTGGAACCCAGCGTCAGGCCGCGCTCGATGCGCTCAACGGCGCAACGATATTCGGGCGGGATGTGCTGTATTTCTGTACCGATGCCGCTTATGCGCGCAGTCCCTGGTTCCAGAGTCTGCCCGTTGCCGCAACCTACGCAAACACCTATTTCTTCGCACCCTGATGAGGATGCCGGCAAACGGCGGAACCGTTTCCTGCCGGTCGATCACTCCATCGTTACGAAACCCCCGGGCCAGCCGATCCAGGCGGTCCCGGGGGTTCTTGTATCGGGTATGCGGATAAGCGGATATTTCTCTGCTCAATCGAGTTCCATGTCGAGTTCCGTTTCCATCCCGGACAGGATCGATGCGTCCAACGCTCCAAGTGGTATGATATAGGCTGTTTTTCGATCTTTGAACAGAAACAGCCATTTTCTGTATTTCACCTTGTCGTGAAGTGTCCGCAGTGGTGCCCGATCGACTCTGCCTTCGGTTTTTGCATACAAAACACCGTCCGACAGGACACACAGGACCTCCCTCGTGGCACCGTCCTGCCGCTGCCTGTTGCCGGGGAACCGGCGCACGATCTTCAAAAACAGGGAAGGTCTGATAACCGCGGTCAAAAAAACAAAGGCGAGCAATGCCGAAATACTGCCCAGAAACACATTGGGTCCCATCAGGGTTCGATCACTGGACAATCCCGAGTAGAAAAGCCAGCCGGCCATCCCGAAAGCCACCAATGCAAACGCGAGCATGCCCCAACGGCTGCCGGGCCGGGTCAACGCGTATTCTTTGAGGGCATCGCGGTCACGCGGCCCGATGTGAATCCGAAAACGGACTCCACCCGGAACCCACTCGTCACCGAACCGATATTCGGAATCACTGTAATCGGGCACAACCGCAACGCCGGCATCCGAATCCAGCAAACGGTCAGCAATGGATCCGGCCGGCGATATGCCGCCCTCCTGGTCCGTCGGCGATACGGGGTTCACCCCCTCGCCAACCGGGGTGTCATGCGTACCGGCCCGCGCCTGCCGGATCTCCTCCAGCGAGCGGGAAACCAGCTCCAGCATCCGGTCGTAGCGCCCGTCTTCCATCGCGCGTGCCGGAAGCACCAGCGGAAGTGCATCCCCTTTCCAAACCACCAGCCCGCCGCGTCCGACATCAAACCGCGTTGCCTGATCCCAACGGAGCGAAACCGCACCTTGCGCGGTACCGACTTTCATGCCGTCCCTGTCGAGAATCGCCACGCTCCGGGTTCCGCTCTGGCGATAAAACCGGTGCAGAACACGCGCATTGGAGAAGACCGCAAATACCGAAGCAGCAGCGAATGCCACAAATAAGAACGGAGCGGTCAACAACCAGATTGCCCGTTCCCCCAGCAGTACAGTCTGTCCTGAAATGGCCAGCGACGCGGCATAAATAGCACTCACACCAGTTGCCGTAGCCAGTACCGTACCAGTCAGCCAATAGACCGTTTTTCGAAAGAGCCTTTTCGCAAAAAGCGGCATAAAGTCCGTCAGACGGTATTCCATCTCCACCCGAAAGGTTTTCTCGTCTGTGACGGATGTTTCCTGCTTCTTCATCGCCTGTCTTGCCTGCATGTTATTACCTCTCCGGGCTTCACCGTGTGGTTATGATATGATTCATTATATCAGCCTCAAATCGACGTCCGGTCCTATATGACCGGGGAGGGATGCATCAGATGATGGAGCGCAATATCCGTTCGGCCCCCTACGTGATCGTGCTGTGGATCGTGACCTGCGGGATCTACGGGTACATCTGGATCTATGAGACCAGCACGGCGATCCGGGACTACACCGGAGACACCACGTCGCTTTCTCCAGGTGTGGAGGTTCTGTTGTGCCTGGTTACATGCGGACTGTATACCCTGTTCTGGTTTTACAAGCTCAGCCAGCGCATGGAGACCTGCTCCACCATTGCGGGACTTGTACCCAAAGACAACTCTGTCATCTATTTGCTGCTCAGTGTGTTCGGCATGTCAGTCGTGGCGGCAGCCATTGCGCAAAGCGAGCTCAACCGGATCTGGGAGCACGCTTGAGCAACAGGCGCAACCACCACACAGCCGCAGGTAACCCGCATGTGGCCCACAACGCGACCAAAGCATAACGAATGCCGTCGGCGACGGGGGCATAGGGTATCCATTTTTCCAATACCGGTTTCATCCCTTCCTTGAGAAGCAGTAGGATTCCGATCCCGAAAACGGCTTTCACAATCTGGATTGCGAGCGGGGCTTTGACCTCCGCGCGAATCCAGCGTTTTTCCATCGCCCATCCCAGAGTGAATCCGGCCATCGCTCCGCCCGCCTTATAAGCATCCAGCGCCTGTTCTGCAATCTCCGGGCGGGTGTCTGCGCGGATCATCGAAACGGCCGCCGCAAAAGCGACCACCACCGCAGAAAACGCGAGGCCTCCCGCCAGCACGGCACTGTCGGGAATGCTGCCTTGTCCGATTCGGTCAAACAAAAGGTTGGCCATCACTGCGACCGCCAGCGTGATCAACGCGGAGCTCACGACATCGGTTGGTGTGTGCACCCCGAGATAGATCCGGGTAATCCCGACGGTCAGGAGTGTCAACATGGCAGCAGATGCAGCCAACTGTTTCACCGGCTTGCCGGATGATTCCGGAAGTCCCCGCATCGCCAGCGTCGGATACAGCGCAGCCGCGGTGCTGGTGTGCCCGCTCGGGAACGAAAATCCGGTTGCGTCCGGAATCGCGGACGCAACCGGGTGGACGACCCCCGGCCAGCGAACCCAGGGCCGGGGCACCGCAAAGAGGACTTTGAGCGACTGGTTGATCCCCTGGGAGAAAAACAAAGCCGTCCCGAGACGATATCCAAGGGACTTGTTCACACACCAGAGAATCACGCACACCAGAGGAATCGCAACCTGCTCGGATCCCAACCAGGTCAGGATGCTCATGCAGGTGTCCAGCGGTGCGGAGCGAAACGATTCAAAAAACAGCAAGATCTCCTGATCCACCAGATGTTTCCCTCCTCAATCCAGCATTTGCAGCCATAGACTCTTCAGATACAGGGATTCCGGGTGGCCGGCAAGAACCGGATGATCATAATCCTGCCGACGAACCGCGACAATGCGCACCCGCCGTCTCAAATCGCGGGCAGCGGACAGCACCGTCCGGGCAAACAGGTCTTCCGGCATATGAAAAGAGCAGGTATGTGTGGCAAGAAGACCGCCGGGAGGCAGCAGCCGCATCGCCCCGAGGTTGATTTCCTTGTAACCTCGCACTGCACCCGCCTGCGCTTTGTGGCTGGAGGCAAACGCCGGCGGATCCAGCACTACCACGTCGAAACGTACGCTGTTGGCGTGGAGATTTCGCAGGTGGTCGAACGCGTTGGCTTCGACGAAGCGGATCTTATCCAATCCATTTGCGCGTGCATTTTCCCGTGCCAGTTCCAGCGCTGCGGACGAGATATCGACCGCCTCGACCGAGGTTGCCCCTGCTGCTGCGGCATGCATAGCAAACCCGCCGGAGTAGGTAAAAGCGTCCAGTACAACCTTGTCCTTCGCAAATTTCTGTAAAAACCGGTGGTTGGCCTTCTGATCCAGAAAATGTCCGGTTTTCTGCCCCTTGCGCAAATCGACCTGGAATGTCAATCCGTTTTCACGCATGAAAACGCTGTCCAGATCCGGGCCGTAAAAAACCGACCGGTACAACGGCAGTCCTTCGCGTGCGCGGATCGGATCATCGTTGACAAACACCAGAGATACTGGTTTTTCAAGCGCGACCAGCTCCGCGGCGATGGTTTCTTTCCATCGCTCCATCCCCAATGAGTGGATCTGTACGACGATCACAGGCCCAAACCGGTCTGCGACTACCCCGGGCAATCCATCGGCTTCGCCAAACACCAGCCGTACACCATCCGTATCACTCCGGCGGAAACCCGAGCGATATGCAACCGCACGCCGGACCCGTTCCGCAATCCATAATGCATCGATCGGGACCTCCCGATAGGACAGCAACCGGACTGTAATCACCGAAGCGGAATTGAACACCCCGATGCCGACGAACCGTCCCCGGTAGTCGACGGCACGCACCAAGTCGCCGTCGGCAGGTTCCCCTTCGATGGCGCGGATTTCGTTCCGATAGATCCATGGACTGCCCTCCAGGAGTTTTCGTTGGCGCCCTTCTACGACATGAACCACCGGTCCGTCAAACATGTCCGTCCTCCCCCTTTTCCGCCTGCTCTTTTTTGCGGGCGCGCTCAAACGCATCGTGCAGATCCGGCAGGCTCCGCGCCGGGGAGACCGGCCGGCCGTTCCGGAGAAACGCGTGACGGGTAAAGCCGGTACATAGCATCACATCCCCGCACAGCACCTCATAGATCAGTTCCACACGAATGGCGGTATAGGCTCCCATCCATACCCGGACCGTCACCAGGTCGTCATACCGGGCCGGGCGGATGTATTTACAATGGGCTTCTACCACCACTGCGGCCAGTCCGGATTCCTCCAACGCACGGTACGGGGTGCCGATCTCCCGCAGGTATTCCGTACGGGCATGCTCAAACCAGCGCAGATAATTGGAGTGGTGGACGATTCCCATCGCGTCCGTTTCGTAATACCGTACCCGAAACTCTGTTTCGAACATAGGTCCTCCCGTATCCGGATGTCATTCCCGTCCATAATATGGTATCCTCTATGAAAAATGAAGCGGCGTCATCCGCCTTGAGGTGACGCCGTTCCCCGTTCGGAAAGGAACCATCCATTGGAAACCCGTACCCCACTGACTCCGTTTCCAGTCGCCGCTCCCACCCCGCGTGGTCTGGTAGGCCATCTCGCCTATCACATCGCTATGGGCCTCTCCCGCATGCTGCTCCGGATTGAGGTGGAGGGACGGGACCATCTTCCTGCAGACCCTCCTTATGTGCTGGCTGCGAACCACGAAACTTATATTGACGGCATGTGGATCGGTGCCTATCTGCCACGCGGACATTTCCGCCGTTTTTGCAGTCTGGCGGCCTCCGATCTGAAAACCAGACACGGATGGCTGGGTAAAGTCATTCTCCAGGTTGGCCGCGGCATTCAGGTCGACCGGTTCGGCAATCCGGTCCGGGGCTTGATTATCGCAAAGAAAGAAGTTGAAAAAGGTGAGATCCTGCTGGTACATCCGGAAGGCACGCGGTCGGAAGACGGAAGGCTGGGAGAGTTCAAAGACGGCGCGGCGTATGTGTCTATGAAAGCTGGCGTGCCGCTGGTACCTGTTTTCATTGACGGGGGATACGAGATATTCAACCGGCATATGAAAAATCCACGGCCATTCCTGCCCGGCACACTGCACCGCAAGAAACTGGTGATCACTTATGGTCAGCCGTTCCTGCCCGAATCATACAAAGACGCACACGATATGACTGCGGCATTGACCGCATGGATGGAAGACCGCGCTTCCCGGAAAAGGGTACCGCATCTGTAACATTGAGCGGCTCAGGTCTCTTCCGACAGCACTTTTGCCCGGTAAACCCGCAATGCGGAGGGTTTGCACTCAAACTCCAGCCGTTCGGTCGTAAAGACTTCTCCGTCCATGTTCCCGAGTAACGGCAGAGATCCGTCCAGGGACGACAGCATCCCGCTCCGGACCGTCAGGCGATGTACACCGGGGTGCCCCAGATGGGCACCTTTGCGATATTTGGGGAGGAGCCGCAGAATGGCAGGCAGCCCCATCGGGTCGACATGACAGATTTCAAGCAGCCCGTCTGAACTGTCCGCTCCGGGAGCGGGCTGGAATCCCCCGCCATAATATTCAGCGTTGCAGATCGCCATCAGGATATAATCAAATTCGCGGCGCACGGTTCGGATGCCTCCTTCAGGCAGGTACTCCTCCGCTTCCATACGCATACGAAATCTGCGGCGACCCAAAACACCCGCAAGAGCAGAGAGCAGAAATGTGGTTTCCCCTAGAAAAGCTGCTTTCTCCGCCAGCCGTTCATTGATCATCTGCACGCGCGTATCCAGTCCGAAAGACATCACATTGGCGCTGTACCGCCCGTTGGCACGTACGACATCGACCGGGTGCAGCGCAAGCCGGCCGGTAAACAGATGATCGAGTATGGTTTCCAGATCGGTATGCCCATAAAGGTGTCTGGCATAATCGTTTCCGGTACCGGTCGGAAGGACAGCAAACGGCAACGCGCTGCGCCCGGCCGCCATCAGTCCGTTGACCGCCTCATGCACGGTACCGTCGCCACCGCAGACATAAAGGGTCGCCTGGTCTTCATATGTGCGTGACAGTTCCTCGGCCAGTGCAGTCGCATGCCCGGGCGCTTCGGTCAGAACCCGCAACATCCGTCCGGGTTCCGAGCGCACCTCGAGATCAGCCAGCAAATCGGACAGACGTTTTTGAACCGAAGGTTTTCCGGATGTTGGGTTGATGAGAAAAATCAGTTTCCCGTCAGGCTGCATTTCCGAGAAAGCCATGCGGATCGACCTCCGTCTTCCCGTTTCCGGGTGTTACTCCTGCCCGTCGCTGCGCTCTGCCGCGGATCCGTTTCCCTGTCCGGGATCCGATTCCGTCAAATGGTCGATGTTACGGCCCGTAAGTTCCTTCCACTTGAGACTAGTGCGGGCCATCAGACTGCGAACCCGTTCCACTTCGATGTTCCGTTTGATTTTCAGCGTGGTGGTTTTCACCATCTCCTGGAACCCGAACACATAGTACCGGATAGATTTGAACGAGGGCATCGCGGCATTGACTTTTTTAACCAGATCGTCCAGCATGGTCTTCAATTCCGTCTCGTCCGGGACAGCCTGGCCGCGTTCCTCCAGCTTGCTGCGATCCACGACAAACTTGGCGCTGAGAACGACGTCTCCATCCGCGTCCTCGTCTCCCCACACCATGGCTTCCTTGATGTAATCGAACTGCCCGATGAGAAATTCAAGTTCTTCCGGGAATACTTTTTTCCCGTTCTTCAAGACGATCATGGACTTGATCCGCCCCGTGATGGACAGACAGTGCGTTTTGGGATCGATCCGGCCGACATCTCCGGTGTGGAACCAGCCGTCCGCATCGATCACTTCCGCCGTAAGCTCCGGCGCGTCATAATACCCAAGCATGACGATCGGGCCGCGTACGAGTATTTCCCCTTCCTCGCCGTCCCGCTCGTTGTCGATGCCGACCTCGACACCCCCAACAGGCTGGCCGACGGTTCCGGCTACAAATACTTTGGAATTGCATCCGGCAACCACGGGTGAAGTCTCGGTCAGTCCATACCCCTGATATATCCGCACTCCGATATCGTCGAAGAAGCGGATGATCTCCGGATCGATCGGCGCGGCTCCGCAGATTCCGATCGCCAGCCGCCCTCCAAACGCATCCAGAATGCGTTGAAACACTTTCCGCCGCAGATCGATCCCTATCAGCCGCAAAGTCCTGGTCAATTTGCGCATGATCGCAACCGTCCGGGTCTTGCCGGTTTTGCGCAGCGTGTCCTTGACTTTGCCGTAAAAGCTCTCAAACACGGCCGGGACACCGATCAGCATGTCGATCCCGTATTCATTGAGATTGGGCTGGATGTACCGCAGACCGTCACATTCGTGAATTTCGGCTCCGACAAACAATGCCATATACAAACCGCAGGTGTTCTCAAAAGTATGGTGGAGCGGGAGTATCGACAGCATTCGCGTACCACTGGGGATATCGATCATCTCCGCCATCCCCCGGATATCCGCAGCGATGTTTCCGTGGGAGAGCATCACTGCTTTCGAAGCACTGGTGGTGCCGGACGTATAGAGGAGAGAAGCCATCGCCCCTGGATCGATCGGCGCGTCCACATAATCCCGCCGACCTGACACCAACAACCGCTTTCCCTCTTCCGCGAGATCCGAAATCCGTAAAAAGGCGCTTCCTTCCCGGGCATCCGCTTCAGCCGGATCGATAAAGGGATCTTCCCCCTCCGGGAGTTTCAAAGTCGCGCTCCGGATACACACAAAGCGCCGGATACCCGGCAAAGTGGCCGCAGCCTTTTGCATCACAGGGTGAAAGGCGCCGTCATAAAGCACTGCCGACACATCCGCACGGGCGAGAAGCCCAAGAATCTCGTCTTCGGGCAGCAACCGATCCAGAGGAACCACAACCCCGACCCCGTTGATCACCGCAGCATGGGACAGGCACCAGGAATAGGAGTTCTCACCGATGACTGCAACCCGTTTCCCGCCGAGGCCATGTGCGATCAAAGCAGTACCCAATGCCTCAAGCTCAGCTAAAAACTGCCGATATGTCCGTGTCTCCACCGGAGCCCTGGGTGTTTCTTTAAACCGGAAAGCGACCTGTTCTCCGAAGAGCTCTGCCGATTGATGGATCATGTCACGCAAATCGGTAAACGTACGAACTTGAAAATGTGTGATACCCTTTAGAATCTGCATACTGTCTCCTTTAGTCCTTGTGGACCATGATAAAATCAACCACATCCGAAATGGTTTCTATCCGGTCGATGTCGCTGTCGGAGATCCGGGTGTCAAACAGTTCTTCAAGGTCAATGACGATTTCGTACATCAAAAGGGAATCAACCACCAGGTCCGCTGTAAAGGAACTGTCTTCGCCGATTCGCTCCACAGGCACCGACAAAACCGCCGCGACCGCCGTCGCGACTTTTTCGAAAACCGCCCGCCTGTCGTCCGTCTGTCCCATGTTAAGACTCCTTTGAAAAGCGGCGGTTGACCGAGCGCCGCTCGTAGTCGTATCTGCGTACCTGTTCGCGGATGAAACCATCAATGTTTTCCAGCATGTCCAGCAGGATCTCCCTGCGCTTCTCGTCCAATCCATGGGTAATCCGCTCCACCAGAAGGTGGTGGAAACGGCTGTGAATGCGGTAAGCCAGCTTCCCTTTCTTCGTCAGCATAACCCGTACGATCCGCCGGTCCGTCTGATCACGCTCCCGGGTGACATAACCTTTTCGCACCAGCCGGTCGACCGCCACCGTCAACGTACCGGTCGTGACACCGAGCCGTGCGGCGGTCTCGCTCATGGTCCGCGCTTCGTATAGTCCGACACTCTCCAGAGTATGCATCTCAGCGATGGTCAAATCACTGAAATTGCCGGTCCGGAGAGCTTTTTCTTCCGTGATTAGAATGCCGTCGAATATATCGAGCAGAACATCGTTGAAACGGGCTTCGTAATCATCCATATCGTTGTGCCGCCGGAGCGGAAACCCTCCCGCACGAAATTTTGATATCCAAACTAGTTTGATGATACCATGTTGCGGCAGACAATGACAATTCAATTTGTAAACAGGCGTTTGGATCTTTTTGCGGGAACACTCCACGGAGGATTCTAAAAATGATAACCGCGGCAAAAGCGCGTACGCTCCCTGCCTGCAAGGCATCGGACGTTTTAAGAATCTTGTACCTGGAAACGTGTAAAACGCGTCAACCGGGAGACCGGCACGACGGCATCGATTTCAATCCCATCGGGAGAGTAGGAAAGGGACTCCACCCGCGCGGATCGGTGCAGTTCGTCGACCAGACCGGACTCCGCATACGGGATGCGAAGCCGGATCCGGACTGTCCCTGCTTCTGCACGTGCGCGCAGCGCAGCCCGCAACCGCTCCAACCCCTGACCGGTGATTGCAGAAACTTCAAATACGTCAGATGGCATCCGTTCCTCCGGAAGGGGCAGCACAGAGGTGCCATCCGGCAATCCGGCCCGGTCCGTTTTGTTGAAAACGGTCAAACGCGGACGGTCCGCTGCATCGAGACCGCGCAGGATCTCCTCGACCACCTCAATCTGCCGGAGACGATCCGGATCGGAAGCATCGACCACCATCACGATCAGATCTGCCAAAACCGCCTCTTCCAATGTCGATTTGAAAGCGTCGACCAGGTGGTGCGGAAGTTTGCGTATAAATCCGACTGTATCGACCGCAACCGCTTGTACGCTCGCGTCCAGCGGCAACCGGCGCACCGCGGGATCAAGCGTGGCGAACACGCGGTCTTCCGTATAAAGCGAGGTATCGCAGAGTGCGTTGATCAGGGTCGATTTTCCGGCATTGGTATAACCCACAAACGCGATGGAGAAAATTTCCGACTGACGTCTGCCCTCACGAGTACGCTCGCGCTGACCGCGAACCTCGGCAATCGCATCAGAAAGAATCTTAATCCGTCTCGCGATGTGACGCCGGTCGCTCTCAAGCCGGGACTCCCCGGGTCCGCGGGTTCCGATACCGCCCCCCTGCCGGGAAAGCCCTTTCCCGATCCCCACCAATCGCGATAAGCGGTATCTCTGCTGGGCGAGCTCCACCTGGAGTCTTCCTTCGCGGCTTTTCGCTCGACCCGCAAAAATGTCCATGATCAAAAGAGTCCGATCCAGGACTTTGCGCCCTGTCTGCTCTTCAATATTGCGAAGCTGTGCCCCGGACAATTCGTCATCAAACACCAACGTGCCCGCATTCAACGCGTCCGCCGCGTCGCTCACTTCCATCAGTTTCCCTTTGCCGATGTAAGTGACCGCATCCGGTTTCACGCGTTTCTGCAGCGCGCGTCCGGCTACAACCGCGCCCGCGGATTCGGCAAGCAATGCCAGTTCCGACATGGACCGTTCGGCTTCTTCCTCCCCGCCGGGATCCGGTTCAAACACAACCCCGATCAGGATCACCCGCTCCGGGCTGTCTTTCTCCGGGGTCGGTTCTGTGCGTTTTGTTCCTTCATATCCATTTTTATCAGCTGTCATGCACAGGTTATAACAGATGGCCGATCGGGTTTCAATCGGTGTCGAATCCCGGAACGGTCCAATGCAGTCAAACTTCGTTTATATCCGGTTGCGTATAAAAGAGCAAGCGGGTATTCTCAGCCTGGATGTATCAACCATAGAGTGTTACGACCCGCGCATTCGGGCGAGGCCCGCGGATGCGCAATAAAAAAGGAGGAACGTGTGATGTCCAGCAGAGCGGAGGGTCCCAGAAGAGTGGGAGGCGTGATCCGGCGCCTCCGGCTTGAAAAGAATATGACCCAGGCCGATCTGGCCTATGAGGCCGAGATCAACGTCTCCTACTATTGTGCGGTGGAACACGGAGACAACAATATCTCCCTGAGAAAATTCATATCGATCTGCCATGCACTGCAAGAACAGCCCGACACCGTTATGGCGATGATTCTCCGCGACCGTACTGACGCGTCAGGGGAACAGGGCTTCCCTTACCACACTGACCAGTCTTCCGGTCATTGATCCATCTCCGCCCGTATCCGGGAGCGGTTCACGACCTGCCGCGTCTGACCTTTCATGTATTTACCACTCCTCAGACTTGCGCAGGCCGGGAGTCAAACATACAATAAAATGGAACAACGTACCGCTCCGGACCTGCCGGATCGTCAACCCATCGGAGGAAGCGTATGCCCAGAGGAGAAACAAGAAATCCTGTCACGATCATCCTTCTCACCCTGGTCACTTGCGGAATTTACGGAATTTACTGGTTCTATCTGGTGTCCAAAGAAATCAACGCGGCTTTGGGAGAAGAGCGCATCAATTTTGTTCTCTACTTCCTCGTGGGTATTCTCTGTTTCCCGCTGATCTTCGTCGGTATGTACAAAATTGACGAAGCGGTCGTGGAACTGCAAACACGCGCCGGGCTTCCGGGCAAACCCAATTTTGTTCTGTGGATCCTGCTGTCCCTCCTTGCGGGTGTCGGCACCTACATCATGGAGTATCAGGTACAGGAAGCACTGAACGAGATTTGGGTGCGGAGCTGAAACACTGTCCGGATCGGGTTTTATTGCCGGGTTGCGGGACGCGGCGGCGCGATTAGGGGGGGCTCTCCTGCAGAACCGGGTCCCTGTAGTCGCGACCGCCGTTTCTGTCGCGGTGTTGTGGGGTTTATCGGGTTCACCCTGTGTTATAAACGGTTCCACAGGATTGCCCTGCCCCGGGTGCGGTTTGACCCGGGCTGTCCGGATGGCTCTCAGCGGCGATTTTGCTGCCGCCTTTCGGATGCATCCCCTGTTCCCGCTGGGGATGATTCTTCTGACGGGTCTTCCTCTGTTGATGTGGCGTGCGCCCGTTTTTTTACATACACGAGCATTCAGGCTCTCCGCAACGTTCCTGATCGCAGCATTTCTTGCAGTTTATGCGATTCGGATGGCGGTGTTATTTCCCTACACCCCGCCCATGGTATACAATGACAATTCCATTCTGGGTCGCTTGTTGACGCTGGTGGGAGTACGCGGAGGATGATCTCCACCCGTATGTTCGAACGACATACAGGGTACATGGGGCCGGCCTGTCGGACTTCCCGAACGGAGTGTGTTGCATGAAACCATGGAACAATGTCATCGGAAGACTGAAGCCAGGGAGTGATTATGTCGCAGGGTACGGTACCCATATGGACAGCCGCACCCGAACCGACCTGGATCTGGCAATCTTTGCGGTTTGTGCCGGTGCCCTGTTCTCTGTCATTACAGGCTTCCCGGGCGCTTCTCCGGTCCTGACCGCCTACCTCAAGGGTCTGGGGCTCAACGACCGCCTGTATGGAATGTTGCTGACGATTCCCCAGTTTACGATTCTCATCCAGATACCGGCCTCGGTCTTTTTTGGGCGACGCGGTGGTATCAAAAAATGGAGCATCCTGTCCTGGTTGCTGCTGAAACCCTTGTTCGTATTGCTGGGTGTTGTCCCTATACTGGCGGGAGGATTGCCTACCGGTGTGGCGGTGCTGCTCGCAGCCGGTGTACTGTTTGTGGGATCCTGTCTTCTCTGGATCGGAGACATCGGTCTCAATACCTGGTTCGGTTCTCTGATTCCGGTCACCTGCAAAGGACAGTACTTCGGAACACGTCAACGGATGGTCACCCTGTTCAATGTCGGTTTCGCTTTATTGCTATCCGCTTTGCTCCCCCGCCTTGACGGAAATCCATCCAGGTACGCGATCTTGTTCACTTTGGCAGCCATATCGGGGATTGCGGACGCGTTGACCTACTTTTGGATCCGACCGCCGGAGTCCGCCTATCAGCCTCTGGACCGTCGAACTTTCAAGCCAATCCGCCTTCGATCTTTTCTGGAGCCGTTTCAAGATCGCTCTTTTCGTCCATTTCTTCTATTCAGCATTGTGTGGTACTTCTCTTTGAACCTCGCAGGACCCTATTTCAATGTTTACATGCTAAACACTCTCGGCATCACGCTTGGGCTGCAGACCATTCTGGCACAGATTGTCCCGGGTGTCGCCACCTTCCTTTTCATCCGCAGGATGGGGAGAATGAACGACCGCTTCGGAAATCGACCGGTTCTGCTGCTTTCCTGCGCGATGGCAGAACCTTTTAGCGTGGCGGAGTCCGGCTCGC
>CAZBKR010000008.1:0-2347 GCA_964492455.1 uncultured Oscillospiraceae bacterium | reverse complement strand
ATGTATGACACCGCTTGTCTGGCTGTTTGTGACCCCGGACACTTTGTTCCTGATCGCGCTGATTAACATCAGCGGAGGAATCTTTATCACGACAGTCGATCTCAGTGTGATGAATGTTGCGATTTTCTCCACCACAGCGGAGAAACGTTCTGTCTATCTGTCTGCCCGTGCCATAAGCACCATTCTCATCGGTGTAGTGCCTGCCATGCTGATCGGCGGCGCGCTATCGGACTGGCTCACCCCGTTGCTCACAAAAGACCGGATCCCTTTCCTGTTCGGGCAGCCCCTTCATTCGTTCCACATCCTGTTGATTCTGTCATTTGCCTTGCGCGTAATCGCGACGGCTGTGTTCGCCCGCAGAATCAAGGAAGAGAACGCGCGCGCATTCGGACCCATGCTGCATGATCTGGCAGCAGACGGACGGATGGCACTGCACAAGACACACATCTGGGTATCCCAGTTCAGGACCTATATCGTCCATCGTTTCCGTACGCGCTAAAAGTGACTGAGGTTTTTCTGGCTTTCTTCGTCGGTGGGCGGACGGTCGATCATATGCGGCCGCGCCATAAACCGTTCAAACAACCGGAGGGATCGAATCAGGTAGAATCCGTCGCAGATACGCTCGTCCAGAGTGAACATGAGGTTGATGAATTTGCGGGTTTCGTCTCCCTTGGGTGAGTGTACGACCTGTTCCTGGATCTTTCCGATGGTCATGAAGATGGAAGTCGTCCCGATCTCATAGAGATGGTGGAACGGCGCGTCTGCGCCGATCGATCCGAGATTGGAGATCCAGATACTGGAATAGAACGGCAGCATATCGATCAAAAACCTGGGCAGTATACCGTGAAAGTCCGCCACCCGTATCAAACTGACCAGGAACCGCAGAAACCACCGCGGCATCCAGGACGTCAGTTTCATCAACTTGTCGTCCCCTTTTTCCATACCGCCCTTGAGTTCCTTGTTGAAGTCGTTGACCTTGTGTGCAACCGCGAGCAAATCATCGGACGGATCCAGTACCACACGGGCGATCGAATCCCCTGCCGTGTCGGTCAGGCTGCGCTTGACGACGTAGAGTACCTCAAAATTTTTATGAGTGTATACTCTTCGGCCCGCTATATAGCGGTTTAACTTCGGGCGCAATTCAATCGTGCGCTTGATGGCGGCAATAATCAGGTTGAATACCGTAATATAGTCGCCCTGCTCTTTTCTTTCTGCCAGATAGGCCAGCGCCGGCGTGATATCGATTTGCTTTGAGTAATACACCGCAGATTCGTTGCGTCCGCGCATGACATAGGGCAGCAACATCGCATATGGATCAATATCCCGCACGAGAATGCCGTCACTTCGTCTTTTGTTCAGGATGCCCATTGATATACCTCCGATTTTGTATGTTAAAACATACCCAGGCCACGCAACAGAGCAATTCCACCAAAGATTGTGAATCCGGACAGCAAGGTGGTCATGATCACGAGCTGGCCTGCCAGATCCGCGTCGTTATGCATATTCTTAGCCATAACATAGCTGTTGACCGCGGTAGGCGTGCAGAACAGGCTGAACAAGGCTCCCAACTGCGCCCCCCGAAACCCTCCGATCAGAATACTGATCGACAGCAGTATGATCGGCATCACAATCAGCCGGACCAATGAGACAATGGTCGCGACTTTCAAGTTGCCTTTGGCGCGGGACCAATCGAACTGAGCGCCCAGGAGCAGCAGCGCAAAAGGAGATCCGATCCCGCCAATCTGCAAAGCGGCCTTGTCCATCACAACCGGCAGAGGAATGTGCAGCAATGAAAACAGAATGCCGAATACGGAACCTAAAATCAAGGGATTGCGGGCGATTTCACTCCCCGTGCGAAGGAGTCCCTGTGCCACCGTCTGGTTGGCTTCTTTCTTCTCGGAGAAAGCAGAGAGGATGATCACGCCCATCACATTGAATAAAATCATCACCACCGGCAGGAGCATCGTGGTCGGGGCCACTCCGGCATCCCCAAACATATTGGACGCGAGCGGGATCGCATAAATCACATAGTTGCTGCGGTACACCGCCTGAATAATGCTCCCCCTCTTCCCGCTTTCGCGGATAAAGCGGGGCACGATGATCAACATAAGAAAAATCGAAAGAACAATACCGCCCACCGCATATCCGATCAGTTTCGGATCAAATTCCTGCGACAGGTCGAGTTTGTAGATGTCGCTGAAGATCCGGACCGGAAGAAACAGGCGAAACACAAGTTTGTTCGATTTATCGAGCATGTTTGCATCGATGATACCGATGTGTTTGAGGAAGTAACCGATACCCATCAGGATCAGAATGGGCATGACAGCCTCAAAGCTAAAGCGGAGGA
>CAZBKR010000007.1:9574-24021 GCA_964492455.1 uncultured Oscillospiraceae bacterium | reverse complement strand
CTGCCAATTCGGGGAGCCAGCCTTCCAGATATCTTCGTTTCGATCTGTCTTCCACCAGCGATCCGCTCGCGTCCAGCGGAATGCCGAGCCCCAGACTGTTTCCGGGCAGTGTGAGATCGACGGGGGCAAAGGAGTAGACAAACATAAGACACCGATCCGCTCCTTTGATAACGTTCCAGTCATAATCGGGGTCGACCTCGACAGAGGAGTCGTTCAGTTCTTGTATGACGATCGGTCCGCCATCCCATGGATATCCTTCTTTCAACATGTGGTCGACTTGAAAGGTGTGAAGAATAAAGTGATAGCCGTGGATGTCTTGGTGGTTCACGCCGGCCGTTTCCCTTCCGATGAAAACATAGGTGGCATTTGCAACCCGGGAGTCGAGCGATTGGGATGTCATGCTATTGACCCGGGTGGCCGTCGTCCGGACCGGCTCCCTGCTTCCCCCGTCGCAAGCAACGGTTCCCACCACCAGACAGATTCCCATAATGAGAAGTACAACTCTGCGCAGCTTACCCCTGATCAGAAGCATACGACCCTCCTCCCGCAGCGTGCTTTTTGTACAATATTTCACGTTATAAAATCCCACTTTGTATGCATAATCACTATACCACTGATTATCTCAGCAGCAGTGCAAGGAAATTGCAGAGAGCACGCCAACTGTAGCATGGTCACAGTCAGAAGGGCTGTGAAGAGGGTAAGATGGACACAAATCAAGTCAGAACGATATAATGATTCCATTCATGACGCACAGGTTTCGGATCCGGCGGAGACGGAACCTTGTCCTCAGAAACATTTGAAAGCGAGGATCCCGACCATGGCTGAATTTTATCCAGGTGTATCGAAAATCAAGTATGAAGGCAGCAAGTCCAAGAACCCGCTCGCGTACAAGTATTACAATCCCGACGAAGTGATCGCGGGCAAAAAGATGAGCGAGCATATGAAGTTCGCGATGTCCTACTGGCACACCATGGTGGCCGAAGGATCCGACATGTTCGGCGTCGGCACACTGAAAAAAGACTATGGTTCGTCCGACCCGATGGAGAGCGCCCGCAATAAAGCGTTAGCGGCGTTTGAACTGATGGACAAGCTCGGCATCGAGTACTACTGTTTCCATGACCGTGACATCGCGCCGGAGGGAGCTTCGCTGGCAGAGTCCAACGCCCGTCTGGACGAGATTTCCGATCTGCTCCTTGAACTCAATAAAAAGTACAACAAAAAAGTGCTCTGGGGCACCGCAAACCTCTTCAGCAATCCCCGCTTCGCGCACGGTGCCGGCACCGCTCCGAGTGCGGACGTATTTGCGTTCGCCGCGGGCCAGATCAAGAAGGCACTCGACCTCACCGTCAAACTCGGCGGCACCGGTTATGTATTCTGGGGCGGGCGTGAAGGGTATGAAACCCTGCTCAACACCAACATGGGCCTCGAGCTCGACAATCTCGCCCGTCTGATGCATCTGGCCGTCGATTATGGCCGCAGCATCGGATTCAAAGGTGACTTCTTCGTCGAGCCCAAACCGAAGGAGCCCACGAAGCACCAGTATGACTTCGATTCCGCGACGGTCATCGGTTTTCTCCGCCACTATGGCCTGGACAAGGACTTCAAGCTCAACATCGAAGCCAACCATGCCACCCTCGCGGGTCACACTTTTGCGCACGAACTGCGCCTGGCGCGTGACACCGGATTCTTCGGATCCATTGACGCAAACCAGGGCGACATGCTGCTGGGCTGGGACACCGACCAGTTCCCGACCAATATCTATGACGCGGTGTACTGCATGTACGAAGTGCTCAAGGCAGGCGGATTCACCAACGGCGGCCTCAACTTTGACGCCAAGGCACGCCGTGCCTCCAACACCAGAGAAGATATTTTCATGAGCTACATCGCGGGCATGGATACCTTTGCGCTCGGTCTGCGCATTGCGCAGAAGCTGATCGAAGACGGCCGTTTGGACGCGTTCGTCGAAGAGCGTTACGCCTCCTGGACCAAGGGCATCGGCAAAGACATCATCGACGGCAAACTCGACATGAAAGCCCTCTCCGACTATGCGGTCAAGATGGGTGATGTTTCGGTCGACTCCGGCCGGCAGGAACACCTCGAAGCCATCGTCAATTCTGTGATCGCCGGCTGACCGTCCATATCCGGGTTTAATGCAAACCACAACGGCCGCGCTTCCTTTTCACGGAAGCGCGGCCGTTTCATTTCGTTCTTTTCCACCCATGGTTCCGGGATGGCAATTCAGATGCCGGGACCGCATACTGTGCCTATAAACGAGGGAGAGTGCAAATGCTGCTGGTGGTCGATCACGACGATTCCTTTACCTATAGTCTGGTCCGGCTGCTGCGTCTGCTCGGACAGGAAATCGAGGTCGTCTCCCACGAGTACGTTGACCTGCGCCGGATCGATTCCGAACCGTATTGCGGCATCGTGTTGTCCCCTGGTCCAAAGCGACCGGAAGACGCAACCACAGCGATTCAGATCGTACATCGATTTGCGGGCCGGTTGCCGATTCTGGGTGTGTGCCTCGGCCACCAGGTGATTGCACGGGCGTTTGGTGCGCACGTGGTGCGTGCGCCCCGCCCGATGCACGGCATGCTTTCAGAAGTCTGTCACGACGGCCACGGACTGTTTGCGGGACTTCCCGACCGGTTCCGGGTCACCCGGTATCATTCACTGGTTGTCGCCAAATACGACTTCCCGGATTGTCTTGAACCTTCCGCCTGGTCCGAAGACGGATTGATCATGGGATTGCGTCACCGGACTTTTTCTGTCGAAGGGGTCCAGTTTCATCCGGAAGCCCACCTCACAGAGCACGGGCTCGCTTTGTTGCGCAATTTTACGCGGCGATGTGAGAATCGGGAGGGGTTGACATGATCGCGGTTGAGCGGATCGGAAGGGTCTTTGTTTCTCCGGTTGCAGCAGCCGGGCGGCTGCGCAAAGACGCAGGCGGAGGATTTGTCTTTCTGGATTCGCAAATGCCCGTGAAACCCGCATCGGATCCGATACAGAACGATGCGGAAGGCCCGGTGTATTCCGTGATCGGCCGCCGTCCGTGGAGAACACTGTGGAAAAAGGGAGAGACCATTTGCCTGGACGGACTGTCCGACACGAGGGATCTGCCCGTGTTGCTGCGGTCCCTTCTCTCAGCGGGACAGATCGGTCCCGCGGCGGGATTCGGTCCGGACCAGCTGTTCGGGTTTCTGTCCTACGATTTGTCCCTGCCACTGCTCGGTGTGCCGGCACCTCCGATGCTGCCGGAAGACCCCGACCTGCCGGATGCCTGGTTTCAATCATTCGACGAACTGGTGGTGTTTGACCACAGTTCTGGTGAAACAACAATTGTCACAGGTGGTCGGTTGCGTCCATCAAATGAATCTCTTGAGGAACTCAGGGCAGCGCTCTCACAACCGGAACGCCCCGAGGAAGCGTTGCCGACACCTCCACCAGACACTCATTCGGAGCCCGGTTCCGGTCCTCTCCTTGTGTCCAATGTTTCCCGTGAGGACTATATGGATGCGGTCGAGCGCGTCCGCTCCTATATAGCCGCGGGAGATGTCTATATCGTTAATCTCTCCCGGAGGCTGACCGCAGAGGCCACACGCCCGGTCTGGGACAATTTTCTGCAACTGCGCGTACGCAGCCCGGTTCCGTATGGCGCGTTTTTCGAAGTCACGGAACCGGCCGGTGCCGTAGAACCGTTTGCGATTCTCTCTGCCTCGATGGAATGTTACCTCGAGGTCCGCGGCACCGCCGCCTCGACCGTCCCGATCAAAGGTACGCGGCCGCGCGGTGCTACCCAAACAGAGGATGAGGCCATGCGGCGGGAACTGCTGGAAAGCACCAAAGACCGCGCGGAGCTCCTGATGATCGTCGATCTGGAACGCAACGATCTGGCGCGGGTTTCACGTCCGGACTCCATCGAGGTGCACGATTTGTTCCAGGTGAAGCCCTATGCATCCGTCTACCATCTGGACGCAAAGGTCTCCGGGAGGATCGCACCGGGAATGGATGCGATTGATGCATTGTTCACGCTGTTTCCGGGCGGATCGATCACCGGCGCTCCCAAAAAGCGGTCTATGGAAATCATCTCGGAACTCGAGGGCGTCCGTCGCGGCGTTTATAC
This sequence comes from uncultured Oscillospiraceae bacterium, assembly GCA_964492455.1. Lineage (GTDB taxonomy): Bacteria > Bacillota > Clostridia > Saccharofermentanales > UBA5734 > JAAYKS01. Next base: position 19,898 of record CAZBKR010000007.1, on the reverse strand, counting down.
CGGAGTACTGGGGTGGCTCTCGCCCGAAGGAGACGCGGCGTTTTCCATCCTGATCCGCACCCTGGTCCGGCAAGGATCCCGGCTCTGGTATTCGACCGGCGGGGGCATCACCTGGGATTCCGATCCGGCGGCGGAATACGAGGAAACCTGTGACAAGGCCAGATCTCTCGAAAGGGTGGTGTGACATGCTGTTGCACAACGGGCTTCCTGGCGATGGAACGAACATCGTGTTTGATGAAGGACTGGCTTTTGGCCGCGGGGCGTTTGAGACCTTGCGGGTCACAGCACGTCCCCGTTTTCTCGACCGGCACTGCGCGCGTCTCAACGCTACGCTGACTGCGCTGGGCATTGCCCGCAGGATCGATCCGGTTGAAATCACACGACTCGTGAACCTCCACAACCTCCGGAACTGCGTCTTGAAAATCCTGGTGACGGAACAAAACGAATTGCTGGTTACCCGGCCTTTTCCCTACACCGCAGCACAGTACCGGCAGGGATTCCATCTTGTCACCGCCAAGTCCCGTAGACGCACGGATGCGGAGTGGGTTACGCACAAGACGCTAAACTATCTTGAAAACCTGACCGCACGGGAAGAAGCCATCCGGAAGGGTGCGGACGACGCTCTGTTCCGCAACGAGCGGGGGGATGTCGCCGAGACGTCGTCCGGCAATCTATTTGCGGTCATAGGGGACCGGCTGGTCACGCCGGATCCGTCCAGCGGGCTGTTGCCGGGGATCCTGCGCGCCTGGGTGATGGAGTCATTCCCGGTCGCGCAGGAGCGGCTGCCATATGCCGCACTGCTGGAAGCGCAAGAGGTTTTTGTGACCAACAGTGTCGTCGGCGTGATGCCGGTCTCCATCATCGACGGGATTGCTGTGCGGATGCTGGACACGGGAGTGGCCCGGACACTGTCCGACCGGCTCGCTGCGCTTCCGTAGCGCAGCATCAAGTCCGGATAAGAAGCGGTTCGATCGGCTACTCACTGTCTCCGCTTCTTCCAGCCAGGGCACGTACCCACGCTACCGAGCGGGAAAGCGCGTCCGCGGTTTTGGTTTCGAGCACCACTCTGCACCCGTGCTCCCGCGCAAATGTCAGCATGTTCCCCAGATCCAGCAGGCCGTCCCCCGCCGCGAGATGATTGCCCCGCGGTCCTGCGTCGTGGAGATGCATATGGCGGATGCGGCCGGCCCGCTCCATCAAAAACGGCCGGTCAACGTTCCCCGCACTGTAATCGTGCCCGACATCCCAGGTCAATCCGAACATCGGATCGGTGAGCAACCGGTCGATTCCCATCCGCTGAAACGGCTGAAACCCATTGGTGTTTTCGAGCAGGTACAGGATCTTGCCGTCCGACTCCTCCGCGCACAACTCCCGAAAAGCGTCCAGTGCTTTTATATGCAGCTCATTTTCCCGTTCATACAGATAGAGCCTGGTTCCCGGCAGGGTAAAGTAGACACCATCGGGATAATGCATCGTTATGACAGGCACTCCCAGTTCCTGCGCGGCGGAAAGCTCTGCACGCAACGTGTCTTTCCAGGCAGCAGCGATCAGCGGGTTGAAATGAAAGGGATCGCTGTCCTCCGCCACATGATAGGTCAGTCCGATCCCGGCCTCGTCCGCCCGCGCACGGACAGCAGCCGGGTGAAGCCGGCTCAGCATGCAGCGGGGCAGGTTTGCGTTGAGTTCGACAAAGTCCAGTCCGAGTCTCTTACACAAAGAGAAGTCTGCCCGGATGTCACTGTGTTCCGCCAGTGCGGGCATTCCGATCATAATTCCGTCGATCATTTGTCTTTCTCCCGGTATCTCGCAGGCTGATGATCTTCCCATGATCCGTATGGCGGTACAGGGTTATAATGAAAATTCGGTACCGCACCGGTTCTTAAGCAGGAGGCACGCATGAACACACGCAACATGGCGACCACATTCGCACGGCTCTTTGTCCGTGACATCGATCATCCGGATCGTCCGGAAGTCCGCATCCGTGCCGGTATGCTTGGCAGCATCACCGGAATTGTGGTCAATACATTGCTGGCAGCCGCCAAATTCCTGACCGGCGCACTGGCCGGTAGCGTCGCAATCACCGCGGATGCGGTCAACAACCTGTCGGACGCTGTCTCCTCCGGGATCGGATTGGCGGGCTTCCGGCTGTCCGGCAAGCCTGCTGACCGGGAACACCCGTTCGGGCACGCCCGTATGGAGTATCTCGCGGCATCCGCGGTCGCTGTAGCCGTCCTGTCGGTCGGCTTGGAGCTGCTGCGTACATCGTACCGTAAAATTCTGGAACCGGCACCGGTGGAGTTGCGCGTTTTTACCATCGTCGTACTGGTGTTGTCGATTTTGTCCAAACTATGGCTGTTTCTGTTCTACCGGGGATTGGGACGTCAGATCGGCTCGGTCATGCTGCGCGCGGCAGCGGTAGACAGCATCTCAGATGTGGCCGCCACTTCTGCAGTGCTGCTGTCTGCCCTGATCAGCCCGCTGACCGGGATTCAGCTGGACGGCTACATGGGAATGGGTGTCGCACTGTTTATCCTCTGGTCCGGAGTCAAGATCCTCCGTGAGACAATGAACCGGATCCTCGGGCAGGGCCCGACCGAGGAGCGTGCCACACAAATCGAAGCGTTTATCCGCGATTTCGCGGGTGTTCTCGATTTGCACGATCTGGTGGTCCACGATTACGGACCGGGCCGCAGTTACGCTTCGGTCCACGTCGAAGTCGACGCGGACGTCGATATCCTGGTCAGCCACGATCTGGTAGACACCATCGAGCGCAAAATAGCGGAGGATCTGGGTATCCACCTGGTGATTCATCTGGATCCGGTCGTACGCAACGATCCGCGGATCGATCAGCTGCGGCAGTTTGCGGAACAGCGGATTACCGAAGTCGATCCCGCGCTGACGCTGCATGATTTTCGAGTGGTCTGGGGCCGCGTCAACAAAAAGCTGATCTTTGATGTGACCGCGCCCTACACTTGCGCAATGAGTGATCCAGAGATCCGGGACGCCATTCTGGAGCGGTTTTCCAGTAAAGATCACACGGTGCTGCCCGTGATTGTCATCGATCGGGCGCCTGTCGAGATGTGACTGTTTTTTCAAAGCATGGAAACAGGCCCTTTCGGCTGGTCATTTCAGCGACATATTCGTATCCCAGCCCCCGGTACAGCCGCAATGCGCGGAGATTGCCCACATATGTGTCCAGCCGGATGACATCGTATTTATGTATCTCCGCGAATTGTTCAACCCACAGCATGATGGCTCTGGCGACACCGCGTCCCTGCTGACCGGGGTCCACACACAGCCGGTGGACATAAAGGACACGGCCGGACTGCCCCCACAGGATCCCACCGTATTCCACCGCCGGGCACTCGTTGAGTGTGACCGAAGCAATGAGACGATTCTCGTCCTCGACCAGCCACAATGCCCTTTCCTCGCAATCCTCTTCGAGATGCTTCCGGGTCGGATAGAGATCGTCCCACTGGTCGATTCCCTGTTGTTGCATGGCCGCGATCGCCTCACGGAACAGCTGCGCAACAGAACCTATATCGGCTGGATCAGCAGGTCGGAAAGACAACGCGGAGATGGAGTGCTCCGTCCGGTTCTCAACCCGGTCCACGTCAAAACACCGCATCCGCGCAGCGGCAGACGTCCGGTACCATACTATCGCTGATCGATGGGTACATAGGCCGTCCGGCGCGCCAGGTTCTTATAAGCCGGACGGATGATGCGGCCGCCGCTCACCAGTTCCTCCATCCGGTGGATGCTCCAGCCGGAAATCCGGGCAATTGCAAACATCGGGGTGAACAGTTCGGTAGGAATGCCCAGCATGTTGTAGAGGAATCCGGAGTATAAGTCGACGTTAGCGCTGACCCCTTTATATATTTTGCGTTTGTGCGAAATGATATCGGCAGACCGTCGCTCCACCGTGTCGTAGAGTCTGAACTCCGCGTCGAATCCTTTTTCGGAAGCGAGTTTGCGCACATATTCTTTCAGCAGCACCGCGCGGGGATCGGACAGGGAATAGACCGCGTGCCCCATCCCGTACACCAGCCCGGAACGGTCGAATGCCTCTTTTGCCAGAATCCTGTCGATGTAGCAGGATACCTCGTCCTCGTCATCCCAGTCCGACACTTCTTTCTTGATCTCCTCGAACATGTGAACGACTTTGATGTTGGCACCACCGTGACGGGGGCCTTTGAGCGATCCCAATGCCGCCGCAATCGCGGAATAGGTGTCGGTCGCGGTCGAAGTCACCACACGCGCGGTAAAAGTAGAGTTGTTGCCGCCGCCGTGTTCTGCGTGGAGCACCAGCGAGAGGTCGAGTGCCTGTGCTTCAGAAGGAGTGTAGGTTCCGTCGGGACGCAGCAGCCGCAGGATGTTTTCCGCGGTGGACAACCCCGCCAGCGGGGGATGAATGTGCAGACTCCCTTTGTTGTGGTAATGTGCGAAGGCCTGATAGCCGTACAGCGCGACGGACGGGAAACGGGCGATCAGCTCGAGCGACTGCCGCAGTACATTCGGCAATGAGATGTCATCGGCATTGTCGTCGTAACTGTACAGTGCGAGTACACTCCGGGCCAGCAGGTTCATCATGTCCCTGCTGGGAGCCTTGAGGATGAGATCGCGGACAAAGTCGTCCGGCAAAGGCCGGTATCCGTCGATCAGTTCGTTGAACCACTTCAGGGTCGCCGTGTTCGGGAGATGTCCAAAAAGCAAAAGATACGTAGCTTCTTCAAAACCGAAGTACCCGCCGGACTGGAATCCGCGGACCAGGTCCATCACGTCGATGCCGCGGTAGTATAATTTGCCTTCGCTCGGTACATAGTCACCTTCGTCGATGATGTAGGCGTGTACGTCAGAGATGTCGGTCAGTCCGACAAGCACACCCCGTCCGCTGATATCACGCAATCCCCGTTTGACTTCGTATTTTGCGTACAGGTCAGGATCGATCTCGCAGCATTTGCGGATCCGTTCGCTCATTTCGAGCAGTACATTCGCATCGGGAATCATAGAAAACTCCTCTCTATCGTTCTGCCTGCGGCAGCCGTACGACTGCTTGCGAAAGAGGTAAGAATGGGCGGGGGAGCTCTACCATTATGCCATGGCAGGAGTTCGTCCGGCAAATACACTCGCCCTCTCCGGATGTTTGGGCTAATATAGGATGGAACAATAACAATGGACGGGAGACAGATATGAAACGGGTTGTCATCATCGGTGCAGGGCCGGCCGGGCTCACCGCTGCAAGGGAATTGCTGGAACGAAAATCCGACGTCTCGGTGACCTTGCTGGAAGAGAGCGGAGAAATCGGCGGAATCTCCCGGACAGTCCGTTATGGCGGCCACCGGATGGACATCGGGGGCCATCGTTTTTTCTCCAAAGATCCCCGTGTTACCACCTGGTGGCGGGACCGGATGCCGCTGCAGGGTGCGCCCGCGATGGATGATCTTCAGCTCGGCCGCGAGAAACCGCTTGAACCGGGTGGCCCCGATCCCGAGCGGGAAGACCGGGTCATGCTGATACGCGATCGGGTGTCGCGCATCTTCTCGCTCGGGAAGTTTTTTGATTATCCGATCCGGATGAAGGCGCAGACGTTCAAAAATATGGGGTTTGTGAGGACGGCCAGGGCAGGGGCGAGTTATCTTAGGGCTGTGGTGATCAAGCGCCCGGAACACTCGCTGGAGGATTTCTATATCAATCGGTTCGGCCGCGTCCTCTATGGGATGTTTTTCGAGAAATACACGGAAAAGCTCTGGGGTCGCCATCCGTCGGTCATTTCAGCCGACTGGGGTGCCCAGCGTGTGAAGGGCCTGTCTGTCCTGGCGATCCTCCGCGATATGCTGGGCAAAGCGACGGGGCTAAGTAAAACCGACGTCGAAACCTCGCTGATCGAACAGTTCTGGTACCCGAAGTACGGACCCGGACAACTCTGGGAAATTGTGGCGGACGATGTCACCCGTATGGGAGGTGATGTGCGAACATTTCACCGGGTCCGTTCCATCCTTTGCGAAGAAGGCCGGATTCGGGCTGTCTCCTGCGATACCCCGGACGGCCCGGTCGAAATCCCCTGCGACGAATGCATTTCATCCATGCCGCTGAACGACCTGATCGCGGGGATGCAGGGGATCCACATCCCCGCGGAGACAGCGCGCATTGCGCAGGGGCTCCCCTACCGGGATTTCATCACGGTCGGACTGCTGGTTCGCAGACTTACCCTCAAAAACGAGACCGCACTCTCCACGCTGGGGGGAATTGTGCCCGACTGCTGGATCTACATCCAGGAACCCGGCGTCCGGATCGGCCGGATCCAGGTTTTCAACAACTGGTCGCCATATCTGACACCGGACCCGGAGCAGACCGTATGGATCGGACTGGAGTACTTCTGCCGCGAAGGAGATGACCTCTGGGAGATGGAGGACACCCCGTTTGTCGATATGGCCGTCGCGGAACTTGCGGAAATCGGGATCATCGACCCGTCCGATGTGCTGGATTCACATCGGGTACGGGTCAAAAAGGCTTACCCCGCCTACTTCGATACCTATCGTGACATCCAGACACTCACCGCGTGGCTGGACACCATTCCCAACCTGTACTGTGTGGGCAGAAACGGACAGCACCGTTACAACAACATGGATCACTCGATGGTGACCGCGTTCGAGGCGGTCGACGCGCTGTTGAGCGGCAACCCCTCGCGGGAGCGTATCTGGAATGTCAACACAGAGAAAGAATACCACGAGGAGAAAGCTCAGTGAACCGCAAGTCCCCTCCGCCGATCCGTCTTCCTCAGGTGCTCGCCGTACTGTTCGGCGCAGGCATCCTGACGATCATCCTGTATGCGGTGGTGGTGGTTGCAGCAGGTGCTTTCCATGCGGATTTTACCGATACACTGCTGTGGGCGGAGGCGAGCTGGCGCAGCGGGCGGTTGTTTGATCCCGGATTCCACTATGCAGCCACTCTGCCTTTCGGCGGACAATGGCTGATGCTCCCCTTTCTCCCTTTCTTCGGTGTCGGAATGGCGGCACACACCGCCGGCATGGTGCTGTTTGCGCTGCTTCTTGCCGCGGCGGTCGTTTTCCTGGCCCGTCGTTCGCTCGGGTTTTCTCCTCTGTGGTCCGCGCTCGCGCTGGCGTTTGCCCTGTTGTCTGTCTCGGGCAGCGAAAAAATGAGGGAGCTCTATTGGGGCCACATCATCTACTACAGTCTGGGCAGTCTTTTTCTCACGGTGGGACTCACCCTTGCGACGTCGGCGCTCCGGCAGCACCCGTTCGCCAAAACTCCTGCCCGCGGGCCGGACAGAAAACGGATCTCAATTTTGCGGGGCATTCTCTGTCTCTGGGTGTTCTTGTGTTCGGTCAACGGACTGCAAGGCCTGTTTACTTTTGGAGCACCGCTTCTGGGTGCGCTCGCACTCGACTGGTTTTTCACGTCCGCTTCACAGATGGAATCCGATCGAAACGCTCACCGGCGTGTATTGACCGCTGTCTCCCTCTCCTGTCTTCTGGGATTGGTTGCGGGGCTGCTGCTGACCCGCAGAATTCCTACCTGGTATACCGACTACTATGCTTCCCTGTCCGCCCCCGACCAGTGGATGGAGCATGTCCTGAAGCTGCCGCGAGACTGGCTGACTCTTCTCGGATATGAGCCTGCCCCCAATACACCGATCGGATCCCCTGCCGGACTGGGAAACCTGATGCTCCTCCCGGGCGCACTGGTACTCGCGGCGGCTCCATGGGTCCTGTTTTCCATCCGCAGGAAAATCAGTGAGCCGGGGATCCGGCTGCTGATGTATGCGCACCTTTCGATGACCGCCGCACTCCTCTTTGCCTATGTGTTCGGCAACATCTCCAATGTAAACTGGCGCCTCTCCCCCCTGGTGTTCACTGCGGCATTGTGCACGGCCGCGCTTGTGCGCATCTGGTTCGGAGAATCAAAGACACGCCGGTTTGCCATCCTGGTCCTTCTCCCGGTGTCGCTGTACGGATTGGTCGCTACCGCGCAGATCGCGGCCACTCCGCCGGACGCGCGCGAAACCAACCGGTATTATCAAATCGGGCTGTTCCTGGAAGAGGCCGGGTTGGATCGTGGCTATGCCACCTTCTGGAATGCTTCTCCGGTCACGCTCCAGACGGACGCCCATGTGCGGATCGCACCGATCGTGCTGGAGAACGGGATTCCGAAACCCTATCGGTATCAAAGCCATCGTTCCTGGTATGAACCGGCGGCCGGCCAGACAAAATGGTTCCTGCTGCTGGACGAAACCGAGTATCGCACCTTCTCCACCTTGTCAGCGGAACAATCCTCTCAGGCAGATCAACTTCTGGACGCGCCCGACGGGTATATGGTACTGGTTTATTCGGAAAATTGCGTCGATCCCGACGCCTGACACCCTCCCAAAGGATATTTGCCGCAGTCGGTCAATCCATCGACGAACGATCGGATCTCCCGGACCAGAATCTCCTGCTCTCCGGGAGGGATCCAGGCATGACGCGCTTTCGGGAGATAGAGGACACGGGCGTTCTCTCCGATATAAGCGGCGATCCGCTTCGCACTGCGGCGGGATACGGTTTCATCCCGACCCGATTGAAAAAGCAGGACCGGACATCTCACCTTTCCCAGCCGGTGGCGGATGCGGCGCATGATGACAGACAATCGCAGAAAAGCGACCGGCCACAGCAGATATTCCCATGGTCCCCGGACCGAAACGCCACGAGCCGACCGGTAGGTGCGCATCACCGGATCGTCCCGGTCGGGGCTACTCAAAGCAATGCACAGTGCCATCCGGAGCTGGAACAGGCTTATCCGAAGCCCCATTGGCGATCCGAGCCCGATCACGCCTGCCACCGGTATTTTCGTGGCGGCGGACAACGCAAGCAGTGCTCCCAGCGAATGGCCGACCAGCACCACGCGGGAAGCGCGTTCCAGACTCTCCCGCACTCTTTGTTCCACTGCATGTTCCCACTGGATCGAGGTCGTCCGGACAAACGATCCGGTCCCCCCGCCGTGACCCGGCAAGGTCAGGGTCAGGGCATCGTCACCTTCCTGGACGATACGGGACGACAAAGGTTCCAGCTGCGTCCCGTTGCCGCACAATCCGTGAATGAAAACAAACAGCGTTTCTGTCACGGTTGTCTTCTCATTTGAGCAGGTTGGCTTCAGGCAGCTTTCCAGCCCGGCGACGACTGCGATGAATGGCAAGCATCACTGCTGTAAAAAGCAGGACCAGACAGACAATCAGGCAGAGCAGAACCGGCGAATACTCCCGTCCGTGTCCACCGGTTCCGGTCGACAGGTGACGCAACAGAATGCCCATGTATGCCCATAGAATCACCATGCCGTATACGGCGTCCTTTGCCGACAAAGTCACCGTGAGCGCGATGCACAACGTAACGGCCAGTACAAGAATGGTCCAGGTCTGGGGAGCAATCCCCCACCCGTCCCATCCAGCCCACACCAGCAGGATGACCATGTTTGCGACTGTGGCGACCGTGATCCAGCCCAGGGTAACCCGAAAAGCCAGCCGGACAAAGATCTTGTCCGTCAACCGCATCTGCGGCTGAAAACGTTCCATCACAAGATATCCCCAGATACAGCTGCACAGCAGCAGTACCATCAGGATCATGGAGAGTGCGATCCGTTCGTTATGCCAGGCAAACAACCATGCGACATTAAGCAGCGCATAAACGACAAAGGGAGCGGACGATGCCCGGACAATCTCTGCCCTGACGAGGCACCGGCCTCCAAACATCCCAAACGGCGAAACGGCATACAACCCCTGGAGGATGTAGATCACGCCCCAAATTGAAAAGGTCAGCCCGGCAGGGGTGAACAGGTTGGGGTAGGCATCCGAAACAGCGCCGGTCGTCTTGCCGGCAATCGGGAGGACATTGGCCAGCAGGTTGACCACCAGCATTCCAATCCAGGAGGCCAGATTGACCAGGCCGACCCATCCGATCCGGCTATCCCTGCTTGTTTCATCCATCTGAAACACCTCCCTGTTTTCGTCAGAATAGCTCTGTCTCCGTCAGTATAGCCCTTCTGCCGGCAGCACGAAAGACGTGGTCAGCATCGGACTACACGGCCGTCACAGAGATGAACGTCTGCGGACCAGGTTTCTGTTTCGCCGCATAATACCGCATCCTGTTTCCAATTGGTCTGATACCCAAGCGAAAAAGGCTCATCATGGCAAAGCCCGGCCGGCTTGCCTCCACGGTAAAACATTACATGGTCGATCCGTTCGGGATACAGGCTCGCGAGCCGGATCCAACGGCGTCCCTGCCAATACGCGTCGGGTTCAGTCCCCTGGAGATGGAACTGCTCCCGCTCCGGTGGA
>CAZBKR010000007.1:0-9564 GCA_964492455.1 uncultured Oscillospiraceae bacterium | reverse complement strand
GCGATCTTCCCCCGGTGTGATCCCCCAGTTCGCTGGCGGCTCCTGTTTGGTGAGATTATTGTAATACCCCCAGGATGCGCCAGCCCGGACCGCGACGTCCAGATTTCCGATCGCCTGCGAATCTTCATTGCAGACCACCGGCCGACCAGGTGCGTATGCTCGCGCCTGTTCGATGATCTGATAGAGTCCTTGCCGAGTGCAGCCGTTGCCGTGAATCAGCAGGACATCACTGGCACGGCAGATGTCCGGATCGACCGATCCTCCCCGACGGCTGCATCCGGTAGGCACTCCGGCGATCTCACGTGCCATGCCGATCAGAGAGACCATCCCGTCGACTGTAACGATTTGGGGATGTTTCCGCCCGCACCCTGCGGTGAGATCGTGTTCGTTTGCCACCTCCAGAATGACATTGGTGTAGCCTCCATCACGAATAAACCGGGCACCGGACTGAACAGCTTCCACCACTGCGAGGTCGTCCTGGAAACGACATGCCTGTCCGGGGTAAAACAGGCTCACAATCACAATCATCCCGAGCGCGTCGGCCGCCCGGATCAACCGGTCCATACGGGCGGTATAGCGCGGGTCGAGCCGACGGCCGTCTTCACCGAAAGGATTGTTCCGGATGGTGGCATTATCGATTGTAAAGCAGGGTCCGCCCCCCTGAAATCCCACTGTGAATCCCAGCAGGCCGTATTTGCGCCAGTCCGGCAAAGCGGCGATCAGCCGATCGGTGTTTTCCTCGGGATCGAAATGATCGAATCCAAACCGGGCATATCGCTCCCGACCGTTTGCGTCGTCGAATACCCCCTGGACAAAGCGCGCGTTCAGGAGCAATCCGCGTGCGGGCGCGTCAAATGCGACATCCGTATAGGTCTCCCGTTCATTGATGAAAAACCGACCGTCCCGGATAGATAATACCGTGTTTCCCATACGCACCTCCCGCGTCTCGACTCGTACTGCCGCCTCTGTGGATTCCTGTTTTCTCATGTGTGCCTTCTATGTACCAGTATAGAAAAGATCGAAACGAATCGCACTGTTTCCATTTTGTGATATATTTTTGTGGAAACGTCACAGAACGTGCTTTTTTTTGCGTTTTCAATCCAAGGAAAGAGCGAGGTTGTCTGCATGAACCGAAAAACCATCAGCGCCGTTTTTTCCGACCTGGAAGGCGGCTACAACAACCAGCTGTGGCAGGAGAATCATCGGGCAGCGCAGGAACAGGATGTCAACCTGGTTGTGTTCGAGGGGCGGTCCATAGACAATCCCGGCACCGACAGGCAGCACAATATCCTTTACGATCTGGTTCACCGTGTTCCCTGTGACGGATATTTTCTTTTGAGTGCCCAAATCAGCAATTACGTCGACCCCGCACGGGTACAGGCCTTTTGTGAACCTTTGCTCAGGACCGGCAAACCCATCCTGTCCGCCGGAGAACACATCGCCGGCACCACCAGCCTTCTGGTGGATAACAAAACCGGTATGGACGCGATGATGGATCACCTCATGGAGCATCACGGATACCGCCGCATTGCTTTTGTCAAAGGACCTGAGAAGCACCATGAAGCGATGGAGCGGTTCGAATCCTATCGTGAAGCCCTCCGCCGGCACAACATCCCCTTCGACGAGCGACTGGTACAACCGGGAGATTTTTCTCCCAATGCGGGGCATCTCGCGATGCAGGCGCTGCACCGCAACAACTCCCTTCCGGTGGACTGCATCGTATGTGCGAACGACGAAACCGCGATGGGGGTTTACCAGTTCTTTCGGCAGGAGGCAAAGCGCGGATTCCCTCTCCCGCCGATTCAGGTAACGGGTTTTGACAACACCAGGAATGCTCAAACCAGCCGCCCCAGTCTGTCCACCATCGTCCAGCCGTTCGGCCGCATCGCAGACGAAGCTTTCCGCCGGCTGGCGGATCCGGAAGCCCGATTGGAGGACAAGACCCTGTATTTCCCCGCGCAACCGGTATTTCGCGAATCCTGCGGATGTCCTCCCCCTGAAGAGACTCTTTTTTCTGACGACATTTTTGTGATGGCCACCCGCAACTACCGGATTCACCAGACCATGCAGACCTTTTCACTCGAAGAACTCTACCGTCAGATCACGGATGTGCTCCCGATCTGCGGGATCGGCGACTGTTTCATTGTCAAGTACAATGAGCCGGTCACGTATCCCGAACAGGAGCATGTGCCCGACCAGGCAACGCTGCTGTTCGCGCAGCGGGACGGTCAGGATATCCTCCGGAGCCGATCCGTCTTGTTTGCAACCGACGAACTGCTGCCGGAAATATGCCGTCCAAAGGATCGCCGGTTTACCTGGATCGTCAAGCCGTTGTTTTTCCAGAATGAACATCTCGGTTATATGGTGTTCGAACCCACCTCTACCGACACACGCAATTATGAGCCGGTCCGCGGTCAGATCAGCAACACGATCAAAGTCGCGCTGCTGCTGCTCCGGCAGTCCGAAATTGAAGCGCGACTGGCCGGCGCCGTCGAAGAACTCCAGGAATTCAACTGGCGGCTCAACCGGCTCTCTGTCCGGGACGAACTGAGTGGTGTTTTCAACCGGCGCGGCTTCTTCGAGTCGGCTGCCAAGATGATCAGTACGGACGGCGGAAAAACGGGGCCGATCCTGCTTTTATTCGCGGACATCGACAACATGAAAACAATCAATGACCAATTTGGACATTCGGAAGGTGACGAGGCCATTCGAACGACGGTTTCCATCCTGAAACACGCATTTCGCAATGACGATATCATCGCACGCATGGGCGGGGACGAATTCGTGGTACTCGCAAAAAACCTGACGGGAAAAAACATCCCGTCGGTTCGGGAACGCATCCTGACGATCACACAGGAATACAACGACAGGTCGGAAAAACCTTACCGGATTGCGTTCTCGTTTGGACTTGCCGCCTTCAATCCGGAGGAGTACCGGGATCTGGAGGAAATGCTGCAGGTTGCGGATTCACGCCAGTACGAGGAGAAGCGAAGAAGAAAAGGGGAAACTCCCCGGGGCTGAAGGCAGCCTACGGCTGCACAAGCGCCTTGTAGGCGCCGTATCCCTGCGCGTCCATTTCCGCATAGGGAACGAAACGAAGCGCAGCACTGTTGATGCAATATCGCAGCCCTTCTCCGTAAGCGGATCCCGCTTCCCCTACCGGACCATCCGTGAAGACGTGTCCGAGATGGGAATCACCCCCCGCGCTCTTCACCTCGGTTCGCAACATTCCAAAAGAACGATCCGCCCGTTCCACCACCCTGTCCGGATCAATCGGCCGGGTGAAACTCGGCCAGCCACACCCGGCATCATATTTGTCACGCGAGCTGAACAGTGGTTCTCCGGTCACGACATCCACATAGATCCCGGGTTCATACAAATCGTCATACTCCCCGGTGAAGGGGCGTTCGGTATCGCCTTGCTGGGTCACCCGGTACTGTTCGTCGGTGAGCCGTTCCCGCATCACCGCGTCTTCCGGACGCGTCCACAGGGTCGTTTGCGGAACGTACTCGGGCAAGGTGTCAAACGATACGTGACAATACCCGCCCGGGTTTTTCTCCAGATAATTCTGGTGATACTCCTCGGCCAGATCATATCGTCCCAACGGCATCACTTCGGTAACCACAGGCCGGTCGACCGTCGCGGCGACCCGCCGTACCGCGTCCTGTATAACCGGCAAGTCCGACTCGTCCTGATAGTAGATTCCTGTCCGGTACTGAGTACCTCTGTCGTTTCCCTGCCGGTTCAATACCGTTGGGTCGATGATCGAAAAAAAGTGGTCCAGAAGACTCTCCAGAGGCAGCACGGCCGGATCGTAGCGGACATGGACGGTCTCCGCATGTCCTGTGTTGCGGTAACAGACATCTTCATATGTGGGATTGTCTGTCGTTCCGTTCGCATATCCTACGGTAGCGTCCGCAACACCGGGAATCCGGGCAAGGTATGCCTCGGTGCCCCAGAAACAACCTCCGGCAAGCCAGATGTCGCGAAGTGACGACCGGGTGTAATCAATACGGGTATTCGGGTTGTCAGGCAACGTTTGTCTGGACATGCCGGTTTCCTCCTGCAGTCGATCCGGACGGAGTCCATCCGGGAATAACAAGATAAAAGACAAAACGGCGACCGCCGCCAGGACGATCGCCAACATCGGCCCGCGGCCTCCAGCGAGACGGCGGATCATACTCTACCTCCCCGCGCAATGCGGAAAATAAGAACGGTACATACAGATCTTACCGGATTCCCGAAAAACCACCGTAACGGCTGGCACGAGTTATCGATCTGACTCCTCGCCTGCCTGTCGCTTATGATCATAGAGATCCGCATCCGCTTTCCGGATGACTGTTTCCGCATCCATGTCTTCTCCGAATTTGACATCCGAATATCCGACGTACATCCGGAGCGTCAGCCCGCTGTCCGAGGAGAAAGACAGAGCGCCGGATTCGACTCTTTTCCGGTAGTCTTCAACCCGACTGTTATCCGCTTCATGCAACAATACGGCAAATTCGTCTCCGCAAAACCTTCCGATCAAGGCGTCCGGAGGAAATATACCGCGCAGAAGCGCGGCTGACGCCTGAATTGCACGATCGCCAGCCGGATATCCAAACCGTTGATTGATTTCTTTGAGCCGGTCGATATCGAAATAGAGGAGACGTCCCGTCAAGCCTTCCGTTTGTTTTGAAAGTAATATCCGCGCCATCTTTTCGATAAATCCTTGCCGGTTGAGCAGCCCTGTCAATGCATCGACCGTCGCGGCGACTTCCCGTATCCGGTTGCTCTCACGCAATGCGTCGACCGTCCGTGCGAGATCGGTTTCCACCTGCTTTTGCCGGCTCATCATCAAAGCATACATCAGAGAATCCGATATCTGACCGCGCAGTTCCTCCAGGTGGACTGTCTCATCGTCCTGGGCTTCGAAAATCACATATCCATACTGCTCATCCCGAAAAAACAACGGTTTCACTACATCGGTCACCCGGTTTGGATAGGTGAGAAACGGTTCAGGCAGAATATTTCCTGTCGGGAATAATGCCGTGTCCGGCAAGGGGTGTCGAACCCCGCCCGCATACGCAAACAGCAATTCGGACCGCCCGGGGACTTCCCGCGGATCCGTATCAGCGCCGGAACGATCAAATCGAACGATAAAACAGGACCTGATGCCGATTTGGGGCATCAGCCGTTCCAGCTCTTCAAACAGGTCGGGCAGCGCATACGTCTGCATAGTCTGGTGAATGGTGAACTGGGAAACCGGACGGGCATACATCTCCTCTGCCGATTCGTTGCCGACAAGGTAACGGCAGCCGCAGGACTCCCGTATGATCAACTCAGTAGGAAACACAAAGCGTTCTCCCATACCCGGAGAACGCTCGGGATCGAGCAGGGTCCGCAACGCGCGTTCGACCATACGCTCCATCGGCTGTGCAATCGTGGTCAGGGCCGGTTTATGGGCGCGGGTGGAACGGGAGTCGTCGAATCCTGTGATATGTTCGGTTGGAGGCCGGATCCCTTTTCGCTTGAGCGCCCGCACAAAATGATAGGCTCCGAGCGCGGTGTCATCGTTCACACAAACCATGCAATCACAGGACGCTCCGGACTCATACAGCTGCCGGTATGCCTCATACCCGTCTATGCCGGCAAAGTTACCGTCGAACACAAGCGTCTCATCCACCGGTACCCGATGAGCTGCCATCTGAGAAAGGAACAACCGGTACCTTTCGTTGGCTTCGATATTGCCGGCCGGGCCTTTGACAAAGGCGATCCGACGATATCCGTGTGTGCGGATCAGATGCTCCATCAGCCTTCGCATCCCCTGGCCGCCATCCAGGAGCACACTGGTTATGCCCGGATGTTCCAGCCCGAGCGACACAACGGGAGCCACTGCGGCAAACCGGTCGCAAAATAACTGATACTCCTCCGACGTAACATAACTGCCAATCATGGAACCCATGATCAGCCAACCGGCAGGGCGAAAGCGTTCTGCGAGGCGATAGATTGCATTGTGACGCCGATCGTTTCCGCGGGTCAGCAGCCTTCGCCCTTCAAAGACACGTAAATTACAATCCGCATTTTCCGCTGCTTTGCGCAAGGTCAGCCAAACATTGCGGCTGTAACTGCCTTCGATGTTTTCCAGGATGCACCCGATCCAGGGTTTGGTCATAGATCTTGCTCCTTCACTGACAGGTCGGATCTGAACTGTCTTCTTTGCCGGTTGTTTATCAGGCCCTGGATTCCGCCAACGCGCGTTACAGCAATGCCGTCACGTAACCGATCGCATATGCGGTACCCACATCTGTATTATAGGCTGCGGGGAAATCCGGAGTGTGATCTATTGTCACAGCATCGTCATTTCCGCTGTCCGCGAGGCCCCGTATAACCTGGTACATACAAATAATAGAGTCCAATTCCTGGCGGCCGGCCTCAGGACGGATGTATACGAAAAATGCAGTTGCGACTTACGCCGACCTGTCATCTTCGACACCTCCCTGGTCTCATGCTTGTCCAACCAGTCATTCCGTTATACCATGAAAGTATCTCCCGGGTTTTGGGGAGCCGGTCTGCCGGCATCATTCGCCAGCGGCCGAAATCCCCCTCCACTGCCCCGCCGAACGGCGGGTCCGTTTGCCATCCCTTGTGGATGATCGCCTTTACATTCTGGCAAAGGAGATGATGGGATTGGATCTTTTCACCCGTGAAGACCTCAAGGATATCATGGAATTCCGCGCGTTTCCCAGTTTGTCGTTTTATCTGCCCGCTCATCGCGCGGGAACCGAAACCCGTCAGTCCGCCACCCGTCTCAAGAATCTTCTGAAACAGGCGGAAGACTTGTTGCGCGAACGGGGACTTCGGCCTGCCCAAATCCGGACACTGCTGGAACCGGTGGCTGATCTTGTCGAAAACGCGATCTTCTGGGAATACTGTGACAATGGATTGGCTTTGTTTCTGCATACAGGCGGACTGCGTTCTTTCCAGCTCCCCTTTGCGGTCGAGGAATCGGTTTATGTGTCGGACCGCTTTCGTATACGGCCACTCATTCCGCTGGTCAACGGGGACGGGGTGTTTCATCTCCTGTCGGTCAGCTTGTCGGAATCCCGGCTGTACGATTGCACCCGCCGCACTCTGGTAGAACATCAGGTCCCCGGGCTTCCCGCTTCCCTCAAGGAAATTCTGTCCGCCTATGATGATGAGCGCGTATACCAGCACCATACCTCCGCGGCAAAAACAGGCGGAGCCGCAAAAGGTTTCAATCCGATCAAGGAATTGGACAAGGCCCGCATCGAGGAATACCTGCGGGAAGTGGATCTCGCGGTCGGACGGCAGATAGCCCGGGATCGTGCCCCGCTTGTCCTGGTTTGCGTCGACTATCTCTTCCCGATGTTCAGGAGTGTCTCAAAATACGGTCCCCTGATGGAGCGTCATGTTTCCGGATCCCCTGACACACTCCGGCCGGACCGCATGCTGTCTGAAGCCTGGGAGATTGTACGCCCGCTCTTTGAAAAATCCCGCACGCGCGCCTTGGTGCAATGGGAGGCGATATCCGGAACCGGGCGTGTGCTCGATGGAATCCGCCGGATCCTGCCGGCGGCGGCACAAGGCCGGGTCGAAACGTTGTTTCTCGTGGAAGGCCAAACCGCACCGGGAACCTACGATCCCGTCACCGGAAAAGTGAATCCGGCTGTCGGGGAAGCAGTGGATGAAAGCACAGACGATCTGTATGAGCTTGCTGCCGCTTATGTTTTCCGACATGGCGGGGATGTGTTCTTAACTTCATTTGCCGAAATGCCGGCTGGAATCAACTGTGCGGCATTGCTCCGTTATTGATGACTGACACTTGACCACCGGCGGGTCAGACCGGTGACAACGATAGCTGGTCTGTCCCGTCGGAGATCTGCGGATCTTCCATTTCGCACTGTGCTCAGTCGCAACCCCATGCACGTCTTCTTTACATTTGCCACTGCGAGTCTGTTCCTCTACAATGAAATCAAACAATTTCTTATGCTTACCGCACCATTTCGGACAAGGAGGCGTGCGTAATGAATGAATTTGATCTGGCCGTCATCGGAAGCGGCGTCGGCCTATCCCTCATCGAAGTCGCGCTTAATCAGGGATTGACCTGCGCACTGGTGGAAGAAGGCAAATTCGGCGGCACCTGTCTGACCCGCGGTTGCATCCCTTCGAAGATTCTGGTCCATCCGGCCGATCTGATCCGGGAGACTGCGCATGCCGCCCGGATCGGGCTGGATTTTCAGCTTGCGGGGATGGATTGGTCTACGATCGCGACTCGTATGTGGGCCAAAATAGATGAGTCGGCAAATATAGAAAAAAGTCTGGCTGACGTTCCCGGCTTAACCGTATTCAAAGGAACCGGATCCTTTACGGGACCTTTCTCAATGCGTGTCGTCGCGCGGGACGGGTCCGAAGCAGGGTCGTTTCGCGCAAAACGGTTCATCCTGGCTCCCGGTGCGAGGTCGGCGATTCCTCCGATCGAAGGGCTAGAGCAGGCAGGTTATGTCGTTTCGGAAACCTTTTTTGGGGATCGGTTTCCCGATAGGCCCTGGAAATCACTTGTTATACTCGGTGGCGGTGCGATCGGCTGCGAGTTTGCGCATATTTTCTCCGCATTTGGCACGCGTGTGACGATGGTCGAGATGTTGCCCAGATTGGCTGCCAACGAGGAGGAAGAGGTCAGTGAACTGCTGGAACAGCAATTCCTGGACAGCGGGATCGAGGTGTTGACCGGCCATCGGGCGGTATCTGCGCGTCCCGGTAAAGGGGGGCACAAAGTAGTGGTCGTCCGGAACGATACGACCGGAGCCACGCAGGAAATTGACTGTGAGGAAATACTGGTTTCGACTGGTGTTCGCTCCAATGCCGACCGTCTCGCGGTCGAGAAGACAGGTGTCGAGGTCGATCAACGGGGCTGGATACGCACCGACACCTACCTACAAACCAATGTGCCCGGGATCTGGGCGTTGGGGGACATCAACGGGAAGTATCAGTTCCGGCACAAGGCAAATTATGAGGCGGACGTGCTGGCCGGCAATCTGTTCCGCCACGCCGGAGATCCGGAACGAAAGCAGGTCCACTACGACGCGGTCCCCTGGGCCATCTTTACATATCCGCAGATTGCACATGTCGGCATGACCGAAGCGCAGGCACGCGAGAAAGGCGGCAGGCTCCTGGTCGGTTACAACCGTTATTCCGAAGTATCCAAAGGATATGCGATGGGTTATGAACCGGGCGATCCCGACGACGGGTTTGTAAAATTGATCGCGGACGAAAACCTGCGTATTCTCGGGGTTCATATAATCGGCCCCAATGCGGCAGTCCTGATCCAACCGTTTGTATACCTGATGAATGCAGGTTTCTCCTGTACCCTGCCGCCGCCCCCTGCGCAACACCGCGAAGCCAGACGCCAATTGACGGATGCCGTACACCATTGCATCGAAGCCGGCACGATCAGTCCGATTTACGAGTCGATGGTCATCCATCCCGCACTGAGCGAGGTGGCGGCATGGGTCATCAGTGGGCTACGGTTCGCTGACGAACCGTAGCCCTGGAAGAACGGGC
>CAZBKR010000006.1:0-26622 GCA_964492455.1 uncultured Oscillospiraceae bacterium | reverse complement strand
GACATTCCCGAGCCCGAGCCGCCGATGCCGGCGGGCGGTGGCGGCGGGATGTACTGATCGCCCGCAACCGATGACCCGGATTCCAGTCTATAGGGGCCGCTTCGCTGCTGCGAAGCGGCTCTTTCCTGTTTCCCGCGGAGCCTCTTCCGCCGGCGTGATGAGAAAAAGTGGTATATTCTTAAATGACCATTCAAAGGAGGAACCCAACCATGCCTTTCATTCACGACGACTTCCTGCTGGGGGGAGCCACCGCAAGGAAGCTTTACCGCGAGTATGCGTCTGATATGCCGATCTACGATTTTCATTGTCACTTGAGCCCTGCCGAGATCGCCGCGAATAAGAGGTACGACAATATCACCGAAGTCTGGTTGGGCGGTGACCACTACAAATGGCGTGCGATGCGTGCGGCTGGTGTGCCGGAACGGTATATCACGGGAGACGCGTCCCCCAGAGATAAATTTGTGAAATGGGCGGAGGTCGTTCCCCAGATGATCGGGAATCCGCTGTACCACTGGACGCATCTCGAGCTATCCCGGTTTTTCGGGATCGAGCAGCTCCTCAATCCGCAGACGGCACCGGCCATCTGGGACAAATGCAATCAGTTGCTTTCCCGGGATGACTACCGGGCGCAGGCACTGATCGCGCGATCCAATGTCCGTTATGTGGCGACCACCGACGATCCGCTGGACACCCTGGAGCACCATACGGATATCGCGCGACGGCAGCGGGCGGGGGAGATGCCCGGGTTTTCGACTGTAGTGCGCCCGTCTTTCCGTCCGGATAAAGCAATCCAGATAGACAAGTCCACTTTTCTGCCCTGGGTCAGGCGGCTGGCACTCCTGTCTTCCAGTGCTATGGACTCTTTCCAGGACTTTTGCCACGCCATCCGGCAGCGCATCGATTTCTTTCATGAGCAAAACTGTCGCGCCGCCGATCATGGGCTGGAAATCGTGGAATACGAAGAGTGTGAAGATGCGGATGCAGATGCCATATTCCGCAAGGTGATCCAGGGGGACGGCAAAGCAAGGCTGACAGAATCGGAAGCCAGGATGTTCAAAACCCGGATGCTGCTGTTTCTCGGGCGGGAATACGCAAAGCGCGGATGGATCATGATGCTGCACATCGGCACACTCCGCGATAACAATTTGCGGATGTTCCGGGCGATCGGTCCGGACACCGGATTCGATACGATCGCGGACGGCACCTACATGTCCGCTCTTTCGAGGCTGCTCGGAGTACTGGACGATGATGACAATTTACCCAGGACCATGCTTTTCAATAACAACCCCAGGGATAATTATGCTATCTCAACGATGATCGGTTGCTTCCAGGGTGAGGTGCGGGGCAAAATGCAGATGGGTTCCGCCTGGTGGTTCAACGATCAGAAAGAGGGGATGGTGCGGCAGATGACCGCACTTGCAAGTAGTGGATTGTTGTCGACATTTGTGGGTATGCTTACGGATTCCCGCAGTTTTCTGTCCTATACAAGGCACGAGTATTTCCGCCGTATCCTGTGTGATTTGATCGGAGGTTGGGTCGATACCGGGGAGGCACCGGCCGATATGGAGTTGCTGGGACAAATGGTCCGTGACATTTGCTACGGCAATGCGCTCGCGTATTTTGGGTCCTGACCACTGATCTGTATCCGGTTTTGTGCAGGATGGGATAGCGGGAGTGAAATGAGGTAGAAACTGCGTATGATGGACGATATTTTTATGGAACGGATTGTGCACAGGAAAAAAGATGTGACCTATTATGTCAAGCTGGTCTCTCTGCTTCTCACTGCGGGTCTTGTGCTGATCACCCTGGTCTGGCTGTTGCTGGCGATTCCGACGATCTCGTTTCTCATTCCCATCGCGCTGGCTGCTACGATATACGGGATCTGGTGGGCGATCACGTCGATGGACGTGGAGTATGAGTACATCGTGACCAACGGGGAGATCGATATCGACATGATCGTGCACCGGCGCAAACGGAAACGGGTGTTTTCAGGCCGATCCAAAGATTTTGAAATCATGGCACGCCTCGACAGCGACGAATTCAAGGAAGCAGCGGGACGGTTGCCGCAAGAGCGGAAAGCCGGACGCATCAAGGTGGTTGACTGCTCTGCGGTTCCCGGGGCCGGCCACAGCTGGTTTTTCATCGCAAACTACAAATCCGCCCGTTTGATGGTTGTCTTTGACCCGGATGAACGGATGCTCACGAGTCTCAAGAGATTCAACCCTTCCAGGATCAAGTACAATCCAGCCCTGCACAACTGATCAAATCGGACGGAGGAAACACCTCATGGGGATGAAAGCCAACCGGTTTACCTCGCTGGAGAAAAGCTGGATTGCCTATGATTGGGCCAATTCGGTGTTTGCCACCAATATCATGGCAGCAATTTTTCCCATCTACTTTTCTTCGGTTGCGGGATCGGCCGGGGTTCCTGGCGACGTGTACTGGGGATACGGTACGTCGGCCGCCACGGCTGCGGTCGCGCTGGCGGCACCATTTCTGGGTGCAGTCGGTGATTACCGCGGGATGAAAAAGAAACTGTTCGGCTTTTTTCTGGCTCTGGGGCTTGTATTTACACTGTCGATGGCGCTGACAGATCACTGGCGGATGATGCTGGCGGGATATGTTTTCGCCTATGTCGGATTTACGGGATCCTGTTTGTTTTATGATTCCTTCTTAACTGATGTGACCACGCGGAACCGCATGGACCGTGTCTCTGCGTGGGGATATGCGATGGGGTACATCGGGGGCAGTACCATTCCTTTTATACTGTCGATCGGCATATTGCTGGTCATGGGAATGGACAATCCGATGGCGGTCAAGGCCAGTGTGCTGCTTACAGTGGTCTGGTGGGCCGTTTTCAGTATTCCGATGCTCCGGAATGTCAGGCAACTGCATTTCGTGGAAACACCTCGTACCGAGTTGGTGCGGAATACGTTGCGAAACCTTGCAGACACTGCACGTGCAATCCTGCGCGATCGCGGCATGGTCGTGTTTATGATCGCATATTTCTTTTATATCGACGGAGTCAACACGGTCATTCACATGGCGACAGCGTACGGGAGCACGCTGGGGCTGGACAGTACCGGAATGATCCTCGCGCTGCTGGTGACGCAAATCGTGGCAGTGCCCTGTTCGATCCTGTTCGGGAAGCTGGCCGCAAAAGCCGGATCGATCCGGGTGATTGTCGGTGCGATTCTGGTCTACGTCGTGATCTGTCTGCTCGGTTTTTTGATGGGTCGCATGGTAGAAGGCGCATCCGCTGAAGGACTGACGGAGGCGGTCGGCCGGGCTGGAATCCTGTTCTGGGTGCTGGCCGTGATGGTCGGCACAGTGCAGGGCGGGATTCAGGCGTTGTCCAGATCTTATTTCGGCAAGCTGGTTCCGCCCGAGCGATCCAGCGAGTATTTCGGCTTTTTCGATATTTTCGGAAAATATGCCGCGGTGCTCGGCCCTTTGCTGTACGGGGTCATGACACAGATGACGGGGCGTTCTTCCTATGGCATTCTGAGTATCGCCGCGTTTTTCGCGATCGCGTTTGTGCTGTTGACGCTCGGCCGCCGCTCCCTGACGGAGACCGAATCCCGCAACCGTGCCGAAAGCGGGGAGAGCGAGTAAGCGATGGCATTTTCAATCGAAGGCGTGAGCTATCCGATCCGGGGTACGGACACCGACTGGGCGGACAGGCTGCAGTTGTCCGCCCTTTTTTCTCTGATGCAGGAGTCCGCGCTGAGCAACGCGGAAACGTGCGGGTGGGGACCCGATGTGCTGGATCCACTTGGTGTGCGCTGGGTACTGCTGCGTGTATCGGTGCGCATGGAGGTCTTCCCGACATGGCGGGACTGGCTGTATGTGGAGACCTGGCCGAGAGGGTTGGACCGTTTATTATTTTTGCGTGATTTCTCTTTCTGGCTTCCGGGGAAAGACGGAAACCGGGGGAACCGGATCGGCGGAGCGACCAGTTCCTGGGTTCTGGTGGATATGCATACCCGCAAGCTCCGGCGACCGGACATCGTTCCGGCCGATCCGGACCGGGTCCGGCCTGATCTTTGCGCGCTTGCGTCGAATGCCCCGCCGCTTACCACTCCGTCCGGATTGTGCGACGGGGAACCCGTGATCATCAAATATGCCGACGCGTGCGACATCGACCGGAATCTGCATGTCAACAATACCCGCTATGTCGCCTGGAGTGTGGATGCGATCCATCGGCTCACGGATGATCGTCCGCGGCTGAGCGGGATCGACATCCAGTATGTCTCAGAAGCGCGGTTCGGAGACAAACTGGCCGTCTATGCGGTTTCGGAACCCTCGGACAAAGGGACACGCATCTTCCAGGTGGAGGGATGTGAAGCGCTCTCCGGACGCTCGGTTTTTCGGGCGATTCTATACGAGGATTCCGTGCATACAACCGTTGATTTGTGAATATCGAACAATTGTGACACCGGATTTACCAGGTGTGATTAATACGCTATAATCGGTGCAGCGCCCGCATAGGGCGCGTAAATTGTTAACCCGCCGGGAGTTCAGGAGGAGTTCCAATGATCGAAATCCGCAACCTGGTCAAGTTTTACGGCGACAAAAAAGCAGTGGATGACATCTCGTTCACGGTACACGACGGCGAGATACTGGGCTTCCTGGGGCCGAACGGCGCCGGCAAGACCACGACCATGAACATCCTGACCGGCTTTTTGTCCGCCACATCCGGTCATGTCGCTATTGACGGCTTCGACATCCTTGAAAAGCCGCAGGAGGCCAAACGCTCGATCGGTTATCTGCCGGAGCATCCGCCTCTGTATCTGGATATGACAGTGACAGAGTATCTCCGGTTCGTGGCCGAACTCAAAGGTGTGGACCCTGCGGTCCGCAACCGCCAGCTGACAGAAATCATGCGCAGCGTGCGGATCACCGACCATGCCGGCCGCCTGATCAAGAACCTGTCCAAAGGATACCGCCAACGCGTCGGGATTGCACAGGCCATGGTCGGCAATCCGAGCGTTCTGATTCTGGACGAACCCACGGTCGGACTGGACCCCAAACAGATCATTGAGATCCGGAACCTGATCAAAGAACTGGGGAAACGCCACACCGTTATCCTGAGTTCCCACATCCTGCCCGAAGTGCAGGCAGTCTGCGAACGGGTGGTCATCATCAATCGCGGCCGTATCGCAGCAATTGACACCCCGGGCAGCCTCTCCACCCGGATGAGTAAAATCAGCAAGATGCAGATGACCGTGGAAGGGCCGCACAAAGACGTCCTCCAGAAAATCCGGATGCTTTCCGGCATTCGAACCGTCGATCTGGTAGCCGAGAAAGACGGGATCTGCGCAGTCAACATCGATTGCGAAGGCGGAGTGGATGCCAGGAAGCCTTTGTTTTTCGAGATGGCACGCAACGCGTGGCCGATTCTGGAACTCAAGTCGCTCGAACCGACGCTGGAAGACATCTTCCTGGCGGTGACAAGCGGAACAACCGCCGAAGGCGAGGAGGCGTAAGATGAAACGAATGAACGCCATCTTGAAAAAGGAACTGCTCTCCCATTTCAAATCTCCGATCGGATGGGTCGTCTTTGCTATTTTTATGGCGGTGAGCGGTGTCTATCTGGCATCCGGGCTGTCTTATTCCTCGGCGGATATGGCTGGAGAAATCGGATTTATCCAGTCCATGTTGTTCATCATCATTCCGCTACTGACCATGAAAACCTTTTCTGAGGAGAAAAGAAACGGAACCGATGTGTTGCTGCTGACATCTCCCGCATCGCTCATGGAGATCGTGCTGGGCAAATATCTGGCGATTCTCTCCATCTATCTGCTGATGACTTTCGGTACGCTGCTCCATGTCATCATGATTGTTCTCTTTGGAGGATTGATCGAGATCAGTGTGCTGGGTGCCTATATCGGGTTCATTCTGCTGGGTGCCGCCTATCTCGCCATCGGCGTATTTGCCTCGGCCCTGACGGAAAGCCAGATCATCGCGGCAGTCGTCACGTTCATCAGCATCCTCGCGCTCAACATTATCGACTCGATCGGAAGCATCATCGGCAATGGTGTTGCGTCTTTCCTGAACAAAATCGACTTTCTCAATGTGATTCCAGACACCTGGTTGACTTCGTTCGGAACGGCCATCGTGGTGGGAATTCAATGGATCAATCCGAGTTCCAGACTGGCCAATATTTCCGCGGGCATCTTTGAAATCGCCCCGCTGATCTTCTTTGTCAGTCTGATCGCGGTCTTCCTCTACCTGACCATGCGGATCATTGAGAAGCGGCGCTGGAGCCAGAGGTGATGATGATGGGTTTGTTTAACAAAAACAAAGGTAATAAGAGTGCCCCGGCCGCGGTCGACAAGCGCAACCGCACCTTGCGTCGGGTATCCCTGATTTCTGCGGTCGTGTTCATCGCCATCCTGCTGCTGTTCAACATTCTGTTTGACGCGGTACTGGGCGACACGCTCAAATGGGACTGGTCCTACGGGAAGATGTTCTCCATCAGCGAAGTGACAAAAGAACTGCTGGACGATCTTGATGCCAACATCCAGATCACCGGATTGTACCAAAAAGGTTCAGCATCCAATCTTCTCCGGATCGAAAAAGCACTGGAGAGCTATGTTGAAGAATCGGATGGCAAAGTGGAGGTCCGCTATGTCAATATGGACGAATATCCGGATATCGGTCGCGACCTCGACCCCACTGGCATGAAAGACTTTACCGCCGGCACCTTTGTCGTGAAAAACATGACCACCGGCCGGCTGCGCGAAGTCCAGCAGAGCGAACTCTTCCTCATCGATGAGGAGCAATATTATTACACCGGTGAAGTTTCGGTGGTCGGCATCACGGCCGAATCCGCCTTCAGCGGCGCCATCAAATATGTCTCCGCTGCGGTTACCCCGACGGTGTATGCGCTGCAGGGACATAAGGAAACCGCGATTGAGAATTATCCGACCCTGGTTTCCATTCTGACGGGATCCAATAATGTCGATATCAAGAGCACATTGAATCTGATGATCGACCCCAATATCCCTGAGGACTGTGCGCTGCTGGTCATGGTCAACCCTGCTGACGACATCACCCCGGATGAGAAGCGTATTCTGTCGGATTACCTCCAAAAGGGGGGAGATCTGATGGTGTTGACTGAATTCAACGAGCATTCGTTCCCGCGGCTCAACGAGGTGCTGGCGGACTTCAATATCGAGATCACGGACGACAAGGTGCGTGAAGACGACGTTGACCGCCGGTTCAATGAACAGCCTTACACGTTTGTTGCAGACTGGCCTGCCGGCAGTCTCAACGCTTCTTCCGCTTACAACAACTCTCTGCTCGGCGTCAATGCCCGGCACATACGTATCCTGGACAACGCAAAAGACTGGGTAAAGGTCGAACCGCTTTCCCAGACCGGCTCCAGTGCTGTCATTGAAGAAAAGGGAGATGCCACCAAGGTCTCCGCGCCGGGTGTTCAGGTGTTTTCCGCGCTGTGTGAGAACACGGGATGGATGTCCAGCAACATAACCGAGTCAAGCAAAGTGATCGTGATCGGCAGCGTCAATATGATGAGCGACACCGTTCTCAAGAGCTTCAACACGTATAACGGAAACCAGTTCTATTTCTCCGTGAACTGGCTGACCGACGCGCAGGACACCGGCCTGTATATTGCGGAGAAACCGCTGCCTTCCTACCTGTTGCAGAAGGGAACGCAGACCGGATATATCTTCGCATCGGTTACGGTGCTGGCAATCATCCCCGCCATTCTGCTGGTGGTCGGGCTGGTGGTGTATCGCAAGCGTAAAAACCTGTAATTACATATCTCTATCGAAGCTGGCCGCGGAGGATCTACAGCCCATGAATCATTGGAAGAAACTCATTTTACCCGGCGTCTTGCTCGTTGCTCTTATCATCGGGCTTGTGCTGGTCGGGGTACTCGGAAAAGATAACAACGGGACACCGACCACAACCAAAAGTCCGCTGACTTATGTGTACTATGCGCCCGAGTCGGAGGTCTCGTTACTCACCATTGAGAACGAATCCGGTGAAATCGTACTGGAACGCAAAGAAACCAAAGACGCGACGGGTGCTGTGGTGCTGCAATGGAGCGTCAAGTCACCCGCAAATCCGGCATACGCTCAAACAAGCGTTGCGGATTTAGCCTCTACAGTGCGGGCGATGGCTTCAGTCCGATTGATCACAGAAGGTGAAGCCGATCTCTCCTTGTACGGACTGGACAAACCGGCCGGACGCGCGACAATCAAGAAGACCGACGGCAGCGTAAGCACTATATTGCTGGGCAACCGTGCGGGTTCAGGCAGCAACTATTACGCAATGGTGGAAGGATCCAGCCAGGTACACCTGATCGGCACCGGTGTCGGCGAAACGATGCTCAGACCGGCAATGAGTATGCTGGATACCACACTCTGCAGCGCGCAATATCTGGACCTTTTGCATTTTTCCATCGAGCGAAAAGCAGACCAGACGACGATCACTGCCAACAGCACCCCGTTCCGCGACGATGCCGGGGAGTTGGTGGAGCTCCAGTGGAAATTCGACGAACCTCTGCACTGGATGGCCAACACCATGTCCATCGAGCCTGTGATCAACGAAATCATCGCCGCCAAGGCAAAGGAATTTGTCGCGATGGACGTATCCGAAGCAGACCTCGCGCAATATGGGCTGGACGATCCCTCCTACCGGTTCGAGGTGTCGGACGCAAACCAGACTTATGCCATCACCTTGGGGGCCAAGGCAGGCACCACCTTGTATTACGGGATGTCCAGCCGGATTCCCGGCGCGGTGTTTGTGACCGAGACCAAAAACTTTACCCTTGTTGAAGCACCTGTGATGGAATGGATGAACAAATTTGTGTATCTTGCCAACATCACGGATGTCACGAAAATCGATCTCACGTTCGACAACACAAAACTGAACATCGAGATCGACGGCAAATCGGAGCCCAACGTATTTAAGATCAACGGGAAAGACGCCGACATCAAAGACAGTTCGGGCAAAAGTTATTTTAAATCGTTCTACCAGACCATCATCGGCGCTACGCTGGAAGGCATCGACCGCGAGGCAGATCCGGATCTATCCAAGGCGATTGTGAAGATCGAGTACTCATTCCGTGAGGGAAACCCGGTGCGGGTAGCGTTTGTGCCCCGCGACGCGTATTCTCTGTATGCTTTCCTGGACGGCGAGTATACGGGCGGATATGTAGACATTGAGATGCTGGATGACACCGACTTCGATGTCGGAAATGTATTGCCTTCCGGATTGCGTACCGCTTATCAGGGGATGGTCAACGCGATGAACAAAGCGGTGGACGGAGTGTTCAACTGACCGGATTGACGAAGGGGCAGGCGAAACACATGAGTTCCCATCAACGAGGTCAACGGGCAAAGGGTAGGCTCACTTTGGTGATCCTGGCCCTTTTGTCTGTGATCGTCATGGCCGCATCTGTCACAATCGCTGTTCTGCTGGCAAAAAGGGAACCCCCTGACAACACCGTACCGTCCTCGTCTCCGGTTGTGGTCGGCGGATTTGCCTGCAGTGCTGCCGAAGCCGCCAGACTGTATCCGTTCCAAACCGGTGTGATCAAGGCAGAGCCTTCCCGTATTTCCTTTCTGGATATGTCCGGTCTCGAACAGTGGGGGGTGGACTGTTCTATGCTCGCTCCTTTCTGTATTGGAGAGGGGGATCGATTGCTGATTGCGGATTTGGGAGGAAGTTCCTATTTTCTGGTCGATCAGGAGGGGGTCCAAAAGCAGGGTACTGTGTCCGGAATACTGACCGGCGCGTCGGTCGCGCCCTCCCCGGATTCCCGGTTTGCATTGCTGATTGAGCAGCCGGGAAACAAAGGATTGGTCCGGTTGATTGCGGCAGATACCGGCAGAGAATATGAATGGGACTTTATTTCCCGCAAATCCGGGTTTGTACTGTCCGCATCGTTTTCTCCTGCGGCAGACCGGCTGGATGTGGTTTCAATGGATACGGACAGTCACAGTCTCCAGACCATGCTCAAACGATTGGATACCGGTACCGGTGCGGTTCTGGGACAGTTTTTACCGCAGGCGGGAGAGGTTTGCACGGTCGTCGCCCATGGTTCGGACGGCAATCCTGCGGTCATCGGGAGCAGTGGGATCACTTCCTTCCGTCCCGATGCTACAATCGCTTACACACTCCAGTTTTATAAAATTCACAAGGCAGTAACAACTCCGCGCGGACTTCTGGTTGTTGCGGAACATACCCCTGAAAATCCGCCTGCCGTATTCCTGATTGGCGCAGATGGCGAGGTGGAAGAGGGACCTGTCCTGACGGGAGTTCCCGCAGCGGTTGCGGTTTCGGAGCGACGCGCTTACCTCGCAGTGGGAGCGGAGGTCTGGACGGTGGATCTGGATCCGGTCAAGTTGTCGGGAAAGACGAATGCCGGAGCTGAGATCGTCCGTCTGGGCGTCTATGTGAATAACGGATTGGTGGCAGTCACACAGGAAGGGGTCGGCCGGATCGACATCCCTTGAGGATACGCAGGCACAGGGAGGAGCAAGGAATGGAAAAAACGAAAAAAAGATCTGAGGTTGACATAAAGGACACATGGCGTCTTGAGGATGTTTTTGAGACCGACGGACACTGGGATACTGCGCTGCACGAACTGGATGCTTTGGGAGAATCGCTCCTGTCGCTCCGCGGACAGGTGACAGATGACGCAGGCACACTGGCGGATGCTCTCGAACGGGAAGATCTGTTGTCCCGACGGATCATGTCTTGTTATGCGTATGCGCGCATGCGTAAAGATCAGGACAATGCCGAACCCCGGTATCAGGCGATGTTCGAACGTGCCGGTGCCGCTTACCATCGCCTGAGCGCAGAGATTGCTTTTCTTGCCCCGGAAATATCACAGGTGCCGGACTCCACCCTGCTTCTCTGGATCGAACAGGAACCCCGGCTGGCGATTTTCCGGCACCGGTTGGATAATCTGATGCGTCAGAAACCGCACATCCTGCCGGAGCGGGAGGAACGTCTGCTCGCTATGGCCGGCCCGATCGTCGAAGGTGTGTCAGACGCATTTGACATGCTCGATCATGTGGATCTTAACTACGGGACCATCGAAGATGAGAACGGGAATGCGGTTGAGCTGACCGGCGGACGGTTTTCACGGTTTCGCGAAAGCCCGGACCGCCGCGTCCGTGAAGACGCGTTTCGCAGGATGCACGAGTCCTTTGCCGGAATGGGAAACACCATTGCTACACTGTATGCAGCAAGTGTCAAAGGAGATCTGTTTTTTTCGCGAGCGCGCGGGCATGCGTCTGCTCTGGACAGCGCACTGTTCTCCGACCGGCTGGACCGTTCTGTTTACACCGGTTTGATTGACGCGGTGCACGAGTCTATGCCCGTGATGGAGCGTTATCTGGCACTCAGAAAGCGGGTGATGGGTATCGATACGCTCCATGTCTATGACTGTTATGTCCCGATTGTGGAGACTCCGTCCCGGGAGTATCTCTTTTCCGAGGCCTGTTCTCTGGTTCGAGACGGTGTCTCGGTGCTCGGCAGCGAATACGGAGACAACCTGAACAGGTTGTTTGATGAACGGTGGATCGACCGTTATGAAAACGAAGGTAAGACGGGTGGTGCCTATGCGTGGGGAACGTATGACACACATCCCTACATGTTGCTCAATTTCAGCGGCGGACTACCCGATGTGCTCACGCTCGCCCATGAAGCCGGGCATTGTATGCACACACTGTACTCCAACCGCCGCCCGCACGCTGATGCCTCCTATCCGATCTTTCTCGCAGAGATTGCTTCTACGGTCAATGAAATCCTCCTGATCCGGCGGCTGATGGACGCATGTGACCTGTCCACAACCGGCGGTCGTGCGGAGCGGGCGTTTTATGTAAACCGCCTGATCGAAGAGTTTCGCCTGACTGTGTTCCGTCAGACGATGTTTGCGGAATTTGAGATGGCCGTACACGCACGGGCGGAAGCGGGAGAGGCGTTGACCGCGGAAACACTCTGCGGCCTGTATGGCGACTTGTTGCGTGTCTATTTCGGCCCCGGAGTGGAAATCGACGAGTATATGCACTGGGAGTGGGCGCGCATACCGCATTTTTATAACGCATTTTACGTTTTCAAATACGCCACCGGGTTTTCGGCCGCTGCCGCGTTTTGCGACCGGATGGACAAAGAAGGGGATCCGGCGATCCGGCAGTACCTTGGATTTCTCGGGGCTGGCGGATCGGATTATCCGCTCGAGATCCTGCGCACGGCGGGATTGGACATGTCGGATGGCGGCCCGGTCCGGATGGGACTGGCGCAGTTTGCCGGTCTGGTCGCGGAGCTGGAGTCATTGCTGGACACAAAACCGGACTCTATGCCGGCAACAGGGGCGTAGTCCGGGATGATTGATTGTGACATTGCAGTTGTTGGTGGGGGAGCCGCGGGACATACCGCAGCCATAGCTGCGGCGCGCGCATCGGAAAGCAGGAACAGTGTGCTGCTCCTGGAGCGCTCCGACCGGGTCGGCCGCAAACTGCTTGCTACCGGCGGAGGCACCTGCAACCTGACCAACCTGCATGTTTCCGTGGATCGATATCACGGGGCCGAACCGTCCTTTACGAATGCAGTCCTGTCGTCCTGGTCGGCCGATGCCGTGATGGCGTTTTTTGACGAAATCGGTGTTCCCTGTCTTGCTGAGCCGGATGGCCGTGTATATCCCGGTGGTGCGCAGGCATCCGCCGTGCAGGACGCGCTCCGGCTGGAAGCGCAGCGCAGGGGCGTTATAACAATGTGTGGTTTCGATGTGAGTGCGGTTTGTGTGCGAGATCCGATACTGCTGGAAGACAGGCCTTTGTATGCACCCCGTCCATTTGAGCTGACTGCGGCAGATGGTCGTCTGGTACGGGCCAGCCGGCTGATCGTTGCAACCGGCGGTCCGGCGGCACCCCAGTTGGGGGGGAGCGATACAGGTCATCGGCTGATGGGAGCACTTGGACACAACAGCACCCGGTTGCTGCCCGCCATCGTGCAGATCACGACCGAAAAACCTCTGGTAAAAAGCTTGTCCGGCATCCGGATACAGGGAGTAGTGACCTTGCTCCGGAAGGGAAAACCGGTCCGGTCCGAACAAGGGGAGATTCTGTTTGCCGACTACGGGTTATCCGGACCCGCACCGCTTCAGCTGGGAGGGACGGTTTCCAGGTTGATGGACGAAGCCGGAGACGAACTGGAAGTATCGATTGATTTCTATCCTGCAATGGATCGAAATACACTCGTTACCTGGTTGATCCGGCGCTCTGAACGTCTGACCGGTGTCACGGGGATGGATTTTTTGTCAGGCGCGCTCAACAAACGGGTCGGCCAGGCAGTCTACAAAGCCGGTTCTGTGCGCGCCCTCACAGAACCGGTGGGCCTGCTCGACACCGAGGCCGCGGCACGTCTTTCGACTGCCATAAAGGATACTCGACTTCGTGTGACCGGTGTACGTGGATGGCGGGAAGCCCAGGTGACTGCCGGGGGTGTGGAGGTTTCCGGATTTGCATCCGACACCCTCGAATCCAGCATCGTCCCCGGGTTGTATGCGTGCGGGGAAGTCCTGGATGTCGACGGCGATTGCGGCGGGTACAACCTCCACTGGGCCTGGGCGTCGGGTTTGGTCGCGGGACGGGCCGCCGCCCGGTCACTGGAGGAGTAAGAACGTGTCACGACAAGCAGGGTTCCGCCGGTATGACGGGATTCGCATTCCGCCTGGAGCAGGTCCGGACGCGCTGGACCGTGCTGTTTTTTCCAGGCATGGCAGCCATACTGACTATCATATTCTGCGTCGCTCTGTGGATGCGAGGGAAAAGACCCGCATCTGTTTCGTGTATTCCATCGGAACAGGGCCCGCACCGCTTCCCGTTGGACTGGCTTCGTTGATTCCGGACGGGGAATCCCTCCCGCAATCCTCCGGGGGCAGGGAACACCCGGATCGGCCTGTAGTGGTCGGTACAGGCCCTGCAGGTATGTTTGCCGGCCTGATGCTTGCCATGGCCGGACGACAGCCGATCCTGCTGGAACAGGGCAGAGATGTGGATACGCGTGCCCGGGATGTTGCACGCTTTTTTGCCGGCGGTCCACTCGAGCCGGATTCCAACGTGCAATTCGGGGAAGGTGGTGCGGGCACTTTCTCCGACGGAAAACTGACCACGGGCATACATGACCCCCGTGTGACGGCCGTATTGCAGGAACTGGTGCTGGCAGGCGCACCCGATGAGATCTTGTGGCTGTCCCGGCCGCACATCGGCACGGATCGGCTGCACGGAGTTGTGCGGAACATCCGGCGCAAGATCGAAGAACTGGGAGGGGAGTACCGTTTTGGACAACGCTTCTGCGGTGCACGCATCGAGGCAGGTCAATTGAGGTCCGTCCGGGTCCGGATCATCGATACCGCAAACGAATATGAATTGGATTCCAGCCGCCTTGTTCTTGCAATCGGTCACAGTGCCCGGCAGACTTACCGTCTGTTGTACGAACTCGGCTTTGCGATGGAACCCAAGCCTTTTTCCGTGGGTGTCCGGATCGAACATCCGCAGAGCTGGATCGACAGGGCGCAATACGGAAAATCCGCGGGACACCCGGAATTGCCGCCGGCGGAATACAAACTTTCCTGCCACCTGCCTTCCGGTCGGTCCGTATACACATTCTGCATGTGTCCGGGTGGTGTCGTAGTAGCGGCCGCTTCCACTTCCAGCGGGATTGTAACCAATGGGATGAGTACCTATTTGAGAGATGGTCCCAACGCAAACAGCGCGCTGCTCGTGGCGGTCACACCGGCGGATTATCCGGACCCCTCTCCACTGGGAGGGATCGCTTATCAGGAAAGAATCGAGCATGACGCATGGCGACAGGCCGGAGGTTCCCATCTTGCGCCTTCGGTACGTGTTGGCGTCTGGGCAGGTAAGACAGGGACAGCCTCGCAAGGAGGTACCGGCCTGTGCCTGATGCCGTCCTATCGTCCCGGCGTTGTAGAGGTTTCGCCCGATGCGTATCTTCCCGGATACGTGGTCGATGCCATGCGGGAAGCACTGCCATTGTTCGGACGTAAAATTCGCGGGTTTGATCATCCGGACTCAGTGCTTACCGGCCCCGAGACCCGCAGTTCTTCACCGGTGCGCCTGTTGCGCGATTCTCAGGGGCAAGCCTCTGTGGCGGGTGTGTTTCCCTGTGGTGAAGGAGCGGGTTACGCCGGAGGTATCGTCTCCTCTGCGGTAGACGGCATCCGTGCGGCGCAGTCCCTGCTTCACGTCGGCGGATAGTATCAGTCATACGGCCGGTGTGTTGAGGGGAAGGTACATATATGGTTAAATATGGTCTGAAACATGCATTCGTCCCAATGCAAAGTATAAGGACGCGTCGTTTCGTTTGGAGAGATAAATGAACCAGATCGTGAAGCGCGGACTGCCTATGGTGTTCGCAGACCTTTTGATCGTCAATCTGTCCTTTATTCTGGCAGCTTTTTTCAACAACCTTCTTGATTTTCAAGGGTTTGATTTTTGGCCGACCTCACGTTATTTTGTGCTTTCGCTGTCGCTTTATGTGACACCGGTCGCGGTTCTGGTCAACGCGGTTTTTGGACTGTACTCCAGTCTGTGGCATTATGCGGGATTGACCGAGTTTGTCAAACTGATGGTCGCCGTTCTGCTGGACGGACTTCTGTTTTATCTGGCCGCGGATACAATTCCCTGGCAGATGGGACCCGGGATGTATATCCCCTCGTTTCTGATCATGTTTATCCTGATGGCGACGATCCGGTTTGGATACCGTGCGGCGCGCAGGCTGATTCCGATGATGACATCCGGCCGGTACCTGAACGCCAAACGCACCATGATCATCGGAGCGGGTGAAGCTGGTGCCATTCTGGTCCGCACGATGCGGGACGACCCCAGCAAGCGGGGCATTCCTGTCGTACTGGTGGACGACGATCCGAGCAAGCGCGGATTGAAAATACTGGGGGTTCGTGTCGCGGGCAACCGGACCGCCATCCCGAAGCTGGTCCGCGAATTTGGTGTTGAACGCATTTTTATCGCCATTCCGCGATCTTCAGCGGAAGACATGAAAGCCATTCTCGAGATCTGTCTCGAGACCGGTTGCGAAATACAACGGGTCGATCTCGCGGACGTCATTCACGGCACCGCGTTAGGCAGAACGGCAGAAGAGGACTCGAGGTCGCTGGACCTGCCAGGCATCCGCGTGCGGGAGATACCACTGGAAACCCTGCTGGGTCGGGATCCGGTCAAAATGGACGACATGCGTGTCCGTGCCTGGCTGGAAAACAAAACCGTGATGGTTACGGGTGGCGGTGGATCCATCGGGTCGGAACTGTGCCGTCAGGTTGCGTCGTGCCATCCCGCACGGCTGGTGATTTTTGATGTGTATGAAAACACGTCGTATGAATTGACATTGGAACTCGGAAAGAAGTATCCGGAGCTTCCGCTTTCTCTGGTTATCGGCAGCGTGAGGGACCGCGAGAAGCTGGAAACCACATTCCGCAGGTTCAGCCCGCAAATCGTGTTTCATGCGGCGGCGCATAAACATGTGCCCACGATGGAGAACGATCCGGAAGAAGCGATCAAAAACAACGTGTTCGGCACATACAATGTCTGTGACATGGCCAGGGAACACGGAGCGGAAAGGGTAATCCTGATTTCCACGGACAAGGCCGTCAATCCTACCAATGTGATGGGGGCTTCGAAACGCCTGTGTGAATTTGTGGTCAAAGGCATGAGCAGCCGTCACAGTCCGACCATTTTCTCTGCCGTCCGGTTCGGGAACGTACTCGGTAGTAACGGAAGCGTCATTCCTTTGTTTCGACGGCAGATTGCCGAAGGCGGTCCGGTGACGGTTACCGACAAGAACATCACACGGTATTTCATGACCATCGCGGAAGCTGCCAGTCTTGTCATCATGGCGGGAGCCAAGGCGCAGCCGGGCGAAATATATATTCTCGACATGGGAGAACCGGTCCGGATCGACGACATGGTCCGGAAAATGGTTCAGCTGGCCGGTCTGGTTCCGGACAAGGATATCGAGATCCGGTATATCGGGCTGCGCCCGGGTGAAAAGATGTATGAGGAACTGTCGCTGGCGGCCGAAGAGCTGATTCCCACAGAAGACGCAAAGATCATGCGCACCCGGGACCGGGGATTTTCCATGGAGGAACTGGATCACATGATGGATCTGCTGCATGAGACGCTGGACAATGACGGTGACGTGAGGCAGGCCCTCGTGCGGCTCATTCCGACTTACACTCCTGAAATAACGCAGGCGAAAGAAATGCAATCGACGCCGGAGGTGCCGGTTTGTACAGGAGCATAAAGAGAACTGCGGACTTTTTGTTTGCTGTTGCAGCGATTGTGATCACCAGCCCGTTTCTGGTTTTGCTCGCGGCGGCGATCCGGCTGGATTCGCCGGGACCGGTGTTTTTTCTCCAAAAAAGAGCGGGCAGAGCGGATACCTATTTCCGGATAATAAAGTTTAGAACCATGCGCACCGACACGCCTGCGGATATGCCGACCCATCTGCTTCGCAGGGCGGATTCTCACATTACGCGTGTTGGAAGGTTTTTGAGGAAAAGCAGTCTGGACGAGTTACCGCAACTCATCAATATCCTGGCTGGTCACATGAGCTTTGTCGGACCCCGGCCGGCTTTGTGGAATCAGGACGATCTGATTGCTCTGCGCCGGGAAAACGGTGCTTCGGACATCCGGCCCGGACTGACCGGCTGGGCACAGGTCAACGGGAGAGATGAACTGCCGATCGGGGTCAAGGCGGATCTCGACGGATATTATGCCGCTCATTGCGGCCTTCTTCTGGATCTGAGAATTTTATGGAGGACTGCGTGCCAGGTGGTCCGGGGATCCGGAATCGTGGAAGGCCGGAGATAATCTGCCGCTTCCGCGTCTGTGTCTGCATGCCGGGTGCTTCCTTTGCGCGTTCCCGGCCATCTCCGGCCGCGACGAACACAAAAACCCGATTGAGAGTGAAGTTGGCAAAAAACAGCACCAGATCCACTCCCATTTTGATCAGGGTAATGTCAAAGTCAAAGACGGTGCGGGCCAGCCGGACGAGGAGGTACGAACAGCCAAGCAGACTCAGATTGACCATCAGATACCGTGCGAAGCTCATGCCGATCCGGATGCGGGAGCAAAAGACAAGATAACGGTTGATGGTGTACTGAACCAGAATGGACAAAGCCCGCGCGGCAACCATAGAGAACAGGACGACCCACTCGGTTTCGCGCCGGTACACCACCTTGACCAGCAGCGCGAAAGACCCGATCTCGGAACTGTAGGCGATCAATGATCCTGCGGCGAACCGGACGATTTGCATTGCGATCCGGAACAGCGCCGTATCACGCAGCTTTTTCATGTATCCTCCGACAAAGAGACGAATGTTTCATAGGCTGTTTCGATCCGCTGGACCAGATCCGCGTATGTGTGATAGACATCAGGTGGAGTGTTTGTGTCAAAAGACCGCTCCAGCACATCCCGCTCTCTCTCCATAGAATCAATTTCTTCCTCCAGACGCCGCAACCGCTCTTTTCGGGCCGCGTTCTGTCTCCGTTCTTCCGCACGGTTGGGGATGCGGACAGGCGCCGGGGCGGGTTGCGGTTTCGGGGAGCCGGCTTCGGATGAATTCCGTTCGGGCCGGTCCATACCTGCAGTTGCAGTACCTGCCGCGCGGTATGCCTCGTAGTTGTCGTATGGTTTGAGCGCACCGTCGACGAAGCCCAGAACGCCCGCGCAACATTTTGCGATGAAATACCGGTCATGGCTGACGGCGAAAATCGCACCGGGGAAAGCGACCAGCGCGTCCTCCAGAATCTCGCGGGACGCGATGTCCAGATGGTTGGTAGGTTCGTCCAGCAGCAATATATCCGGATGGTTTTCCAGCATAAGGCACAGATACAGCCGGGAACGTTCTCCGCCGGACAACACACGGAGTTTCTTTTTGAGATCGGTGTCCCGAAAGCCAAACCGTGCCAGCAGAGAGCGGACCCCGAACGTTCCCATCTGCGTGACAGCTTCGACTTCTTCCTCTATTGTGCGGGATTCATCCTCAAACGCGGCAAACTGACCCATATAACCCATGCGTGCGGTGCCGGACAGCCAGACCTGCCCCGATAGGGCGGTCTCCTCCCCGAGCAGGATGCGGAACAGAGTGGTTTTCCCGCACCCGTTTGGTCCGACCAGCGCGAGACGGTCATCCGCCCGCAGCACAAATCCCGCTTCCGTAAAGAGGGATTGCCCATTGTATCCCATCGAAAGGTTTTCCGCCCGGATTAAGACGCGTGTTGCGTCCGGGACACCCTGTTCCGGCAGAAACCGGATCCGCATCGACGGACCGCGTGGATTGTTCAATGCCGCCGCTTTGCCGGCCAGCGAGTCGGAAAGCTTGCGCACCACTTTTTCACGTGCATGGTACGCTGACATTTTGCGGTGAGACAACATGGTCTGCACGACGCCTTGCTGGCGTTCAATTTCACGTTCCAGCCGTGCCATTTCACGCAGCCTTGTTTCATCCTCCAGCTTTTTCTGCTCCATATAGGCGGTATAGTTGCCCGTTCCTTCCCGGATACTGCCTTCCGACAATTCGATGATCCCGTTGACGGTGCGGTCGAGAAAGGCCCGGTCGTGCGATACCACCAGTACCGCGCCACGGAAGCGGGCTATATACTGTTCCAGCCATTCCAGTGCGGCGATGTCCAGATGGTTGGTGGGCTCGTCCAGCAGCAGAAGGTCGGGCTCCAGCAGCAGCAGGCGAGCCAGACGGACCCGCATGCGTTCGCCGCCGGAGAGAGAGGATAGCGGACGCTGGAGAATGTCTCCGGCCAACCCCAAACCATCCAGGGTGAGTTTCATGTTGCGCTCGTAATCATATCCGCCGCGTGTCTCAAACCGGGCCGTAGCGGCTGCATAAGCATCCATCAGGCGCCGATGCGCAGCCGGATCGCCAGCGGTATTCGAAAGCGCGTTC
Organism: uncultured Oscillospiraceae bacterium; assembly: GCA_964492455.1. GTDB lineage: Bacteria > Bacillota > Clostridia > Saccharofermentanales > UBA5734 > JAAYKS01. The sequence goes on along the minus strand of CAZBKR010000006.1, from coordinate 6,636 downwards.
TCGAGATCACGCAACTGGGTTTCCAGACGCTCCAGTTCACGGTTAAACAGGGGCGATTGCTCCGGATCCCAGGCGTCGTCGACATCCTGGGAGAGGTAACCGGTCAGCACCCCGGCGGAGCGGACAACCGATCCCAGATCCGGCTCTTCCAGCCCTTCCGCGATCCGCAGCAACGTGGTTTTCCCGCAACCGTTCGGTCCGATCAATCCGATTCTGGAACCCGCGTCGAGACGGAATGATATGTTTCTCAAGATCGTTCGGTCGAAATACGACTTTTCGATCTGTTCAAAGGCCATGATCATGTCGGAGGGACACATCCTTTCCGGCGGGAGAGGCAGATCATTCCCCGTCCGTGCGTTTCCGACGGCTTTCGTGCCGCCCGAAACAACATTATAAAACAGATCACGGGGGTTGTCAGACAGCAGGGGATGGGCAGAAAGCGTGAAGAATAACCACCTGCTCCGTGATTGCAACCCGGTGGACCACCACGTATCCTGTTAACAGGCGGATACCGCAAAAGATGGCCGGTGCGGCAACATACCGGTTGACGCAACCCAGGACCCGGACCGGGAGCCGGCCGGGAGAAAGCGAGGTGTAAAATGGCAGCAGCGGATCAAAAGGGGACGTACGTCGAGATTCTGGACACAACACTGCGGGACGGCGCTCAGGCGGAAGGGGTTTCCTTTTCCATTAACGATAAATTTGCCATTCTCGACTCGCTGGTCAAAATCGGGGTAGGGTACATTGAGGCTGGAAATCCCGGCTCCAATCCGAAAGATCGAGAATTTTTCACGCAATTCGCACAGCGCAGACCCGATATGCAAAAATCTCTTATGTGTGCTTTCGGAGCGACCCGGCGCAAGGGAACGACCGCAGCCCAGGATTCCAATCTGGCAGCGATGCTGGAGGCTGACACGCCGGTCATTGTGGTGTTTGGCAAGGTCTGGGATGTGGAAGTACGCGAGATTCTGCGGACAGATCTGACGGAAAACCTTGAGATCATCGCTGATTCAATCGCCTTTTTCCGCGAGAACGGCAGACGCGTCATATTCGACGCCGAGCATTATTTCGAGGCATGGCGGGACAATCCGGATTACACAAATGCCTGCTTGCGGGCGGCAGCGGAGGCCGGAGCGGAGAGTCTGGTTCTGTGTGACACCAACGGATCTGCGCTTCCGGACGAAGTAACTGCATGCGTCGCCGCATCGGCAGCGGCTTTCCCGGATGTGCGTATCGGCATTCACTGCCACAACGACTGCGGGCTCGCAGTTGCCAACACGATTCTGGCCGTCCAGGCCGGTGCGACTCATGTACAGGGTGTCTTCAACGGCATCGGGGAGCGCTGTGGCAACGCCGGTCTTTCCGCAATCATCGGCAACCTCCAGGGGAAAATGGGGTATCTCTGCATTCCGGAGGACCGGTTGAAGCTGTTGACGCCTACGGCACGGCGCATGGCGGACATCTCCAACCTCACGTTGCCCGCGGGAGAGCCCTTTGTGGGAACTTCGGCATTCAGCCACAAGGCGGGTATGCATGTCGACGCGATAAAGAAACGCTCCACGACATATGAACACATCGATCCGGCAGTCATCGGGAACGACAGACGGTTCCTGATTTCAGAAATATCCGGTCGCAGCGCGGTACTGGATGTGGTGCGTCGCATACGGCCGGACATCGATAAATCTTCTCCGGTTGTCTCTCAGGTGCTGGAGAAAATGAAGGATATGGAACACCGGGGATATCAGTTCGAGGGTGCGCAGGCTTCGCAGGATCTGCTGGTTTGCAAGGAGCTGGGTTTGTATAATCCGTTCTTCAGCCTGGAAAAACTCAGAATCTCCAGCGAACAGCCTGTGGTGGGGGAGTACTCCGCGTATTCCTACATCAAGATCCTCGTGGACGGTGTGGACGAAGTGACCGCCGCGGAAGGGGCCGGACCTGTCAACGCCATGGATCGCGCACTCAAGAAGGCCATGGAAGTGTTCTATCCGGAACTGGTGGATTTGAGACTGACAGACTATAAAGTGCGCGTGATCAACGCGGAAGCTACAGCCAGCTGCGTACGCGTCTTGATAGAGACAACTGACGGCCAGGACATCTGGACCACAGTCGGCGTCTCCACCGATATTCTGGAGGCATCCTGGCTCGCATTGGTGGATGCGGTCGAGTACAAACTGATGTTACGGAAATTACAGGACGAACGCCAGACAGCCGCCGCGGGCGAGGCATAATCTACAGGAGGATTCGGATATGGGCATGACAATGACACAGAAAAACCTCGCACGGCACGCAGGACGAACGTCGGTCGCCGCGGGCGAACTGATCGAAGCCAACCTGGATCTGGTGATGGGGAATGATGTGACCGCGCCCCCCGCCATTGACATCTTCAACAAGACTGGTTCGAATGCGGTTTTTGATAAGAGTCGCGTAGTGCTGGTACCGGATCACTTTACACCGAACAAAGACATCAAGTCCGCCCAGAACTGCAAGCAGATGCGGCTTTTCGCGCAGGAACACAGCCTGGAAAACTATTATGAAGTAGGCTCGCCCTGCCACGGTATTGAACACGTAATCCTTCCGGAGAACGGGTTGGTCGTCCCAGGCAACGCCGTAATCGGCGCCGACTCCCACACCTGCACCTATGGCGCGCTCGGGTTGTTTTCAACCGGGGTCGGGAGCACCGACCTGGCTTGTGCGATGGTGACCGGCAGCACCTGGTTCAGAGTGCCGGAAGCCATGCGGTTTGTATTGAAAGGCGCATTCCGCAAAGGAGTGGCCGGTAAGGATCTGATTCTATACATCATCGGCCGGATCGGCGTCGACGGAGCCTTGTATCGCTCCATGGAGTTTACAGGTCCGGGTGTCGCGTCCCTGACCATGGCTGACCGATTTACGGTTTGCAACATGGTGATCGAAGCCGGCGCGAAAAACGGCATTTTCCCGGTGGATGAAATCACGCTTGCCTATATGGCTGAACACGCTCCGGAGGCTCTTCGGGATGGCAGTTACACTGTCGACGTCGCGGACGAGGATGCGGAATACGTATACACAATGGAGATCGACCTGTCCGAACTGCCCTATATGGCAGCTTTTCCTCACCTGCCCGACAACACGCGCCAGATCGGCGAGCATGACGAAGTGCGGATCGATCAGGTCGTGATCGGTTCCTGCACCAATGGACGGCTTGAGGATATGCGTGCGGCAGCAGAAATTCTCCGCGGCCGCACCGTCGCTCCCGGGGTTCGATGTCTGGTCATCCCGGGATCTAACAAAGTCTGGTCGCAAAGCCTCAAAGAAGGCCTGCTGGAAGTCTTTGCCGAAGCGGGCGCTATTGTCAGTGCGGCTACATGCGGTCCCTGCCTGGGCGGCCATATGGGCATTCTGGCGGAAGGGGAGCGTTGCGTGAGCACCACAAACCGCAATTTTGTCGGACGTATGGGCCATCCGGGTTCGGAAGTCTATCTGACCGGAGCACCCGCTGCCGCCGCGTCTGCGGTGCTGGGCCGTCTGGCCAGCCCGGACGAACTGTAAGGACAACAGGGAGGAAGTATATGAACACCAAAGGGAAAGTATTCAAGTACGGGGCGAATGTCGACACCGATGTCATCATCCCGGCCCGCTATCTCAACACATCGGATCCGGCCGAACTGGCAGCACACTGCATGGAAGATCTCGACTCTTCTTTTATCACCCGCGTAAAAACGGGGGACATCGTGGTCGCCGGCAGCAACTTTGGATGCGGTTCGTCGCGGGAACACGCCCCGATCGCCATCAAGGCCTGCGGCATCGGCTGTGTGATCGCACCGAGTTTTGCGAGAATTTTTTACCGGAATGCCATCAACATGGGCCTGCCTATCCTCGAATGCGCGGAAGCGGCAGAAGCCATCAACGACGGAGATGAAGTGGAAGTCGACTTTGACACCGGTTTGATCCGCGATCTGACCAGCGGCCAGGTTTTTCAGTCGCGCCCCTTCCCGGCTTTTATCAAGCGCATCATCGCAGCAGACGGTCTGGTCGGATACATTTCCGGTCGTCAGAATGCGGTTGAAACAGGCGGTGAATCCAGATGAAACGCTTCGAAATAGCAGTCATTCCGGGCGACGGTATCGGCCCGGAAGTCCTCAACGGAACTCGGCTCGTGCTTGACACCGTCGCCTCCCGTGCCGGTGTCGAAATGCGGTATACGGAACTGCTGGCGGGCGGAATCGCCATCGACGCAACCGGTGACCCGCTGCCGGATGCGACTGTCGCGGCCTGCAGGCGGAGTGATGCGGTATTGCTCGGTGCGGTGGGAGGTCCCCGCTGGGATACGCTGCCCGGCGACCGGCGTCCGGAGCGGGCGCTGCTGGGATTGCGGGAAGCACTCGGGCTATATGCCAATCTGCGTCCTGCGCGTCTTTACACCGCCCTTTCCGGTTCCAGTCCGCTCCATCCCGATATTTCTGCGCAGGGCATGGACGTCCTGTTTGTGCGGGAGCTGACCGGCGGTATGTATTTCGGGGAGCGTGGCAGACGGACCGGTCCCAACGGACCGGAGGCATTCGATACCGAATGTTACAGCGTCGCGGAAATCGAACGGGTGGCCCGTGTTGGATTTGAGGCGGCAGCCGGCCGCCGTGGAAAACTCACCAGTGTGGATAAGGCCAATGTACTGGAATCCTCCCGATTGTGGCGCGAAACCGTTATTGCCTTGTCTCGCGAATACCCCGGGGTGGAACTGGACCATCTCTATGTGGACAACGCTTCCATGCAGCTCATTCGGCGTCCTTTTGATTTTGATGTCATCGTGACATCCAATATGTTTGGCGACATTCTATCGGACGAAGCTGCCATGATCACCGGTTCCATCGGCCTGCTTCCTTCCGCGTCGGTCGGGCTGCCCGGTACGCCCGCAATGTATGAGCCGATTCACGGTTCCGCGCCGGATATTGCCGGAAGAGATGTGGCCAATCCGCTCGCTTCCATCCTGTCTGCGGCTATGATGCTGCGGCTGTCTTTCCAAATGGATGCCGAGGCCGACGCGATCGAACTGGCTGTCTCAAAAGTACTGGATGCCGGTTACCGAACAGCCGATATTCTGCAAGGATCGGGATTCTCCCGCGCTGGCACACAGGAAATGAGCCGTTTGGTCGCCGCTCACCTATAAACGGGAGCAGCCTGCAGGCTGGATTTGCATGCCCCTTCTGCCGGTTGTTCCGGCGGGAGGGGTTTCCCTTCCCGTTACGCAACGGAAAACGGGATGGCCGCCGAACCCGGCGACCATCCCGTTCTGTCGATTCTATGATCGCCGTTTACGGTATTCAGCAGTAGCGACGAACGCCCTCTGGAACCGTTTCCGGATCGGCACTCAAAATGACAACGGTATCGATCCCGCTTTTTTCTCCAAATCTCTCGACATCGGCCAGAAAGGACGCAAGTTCATCAAGATCCTCGGTTCCTGCGACCTTGTAGATGCTGTCGATATAGACAGTTCCCAGATCGTAATCTTTGGCGTACATGCCGCTGATGAAATTCAGAAGTTCGCGGTATCCCTTGGTCGGATACTCCGTGATATCGACCAGACGGATCTTAAAGTTGACTGAACTGTCCAGTCTCCGACCGTACTCGATGCAGACGACATTGTTGTCCTGCGCGGCATGCTCATTCAGTTCGTCGACCAGTCGGGCCGTTTTGCCGCTGCCTTTGTTCCCGACGATAACCCTTATCATAGGCAGACCACCCCTTGTCCCGTATTTCCGGCGAACATCCGAAAGGATCTCACCGGATTGTATTCATTCTATCCCACTTGGTCAGGGGAATGAATAGTCAAAGCAGACAAAAGTCCGGCCGGAATTCTGGCGTCGTATTCCAGACGGCCGGCAAGGTGCTTGTTGCGCGGGAACCATCTGGATGGTATAATCCGCATGTACTTTTGAACGCCTTGGCAGAGAGTGGGGTTTCCCCCACTTTTTCTACGTGCAGGACACCCGGAGGATTCATGGCCAACCGATCCGGTATCGCACAAACAGCGGAAGCACTGGTCGCAGACGCTCTGACCGCCATGGGACTCGACCTGGTCGATGTCGAATATGTGCGGGAGGGCGGTGCCCGGTTTTTGCGCTTTTATGTGGACAAACGAGGCGGTGTTTCCATCGACGACTGTGCGGAGGCGAGTCGTGCGATCGACCCGCTGCTGGACGCCGGCCTCCCGATCAGCGATTCCTATTATCTGGAGGTTTCCTCTCCCGGACTGACGCGTCCTCTGAAAAAGGATGCCGATTTTCAAAGACATCTGGGGGAAGAAGTGGAAGTTTCGTTGTATCAGGCGCGTGACGGGGTCAAGCGGTTCGAGGGAGAACTGATGTCCTACGATACGGAAGGCACCCTCGTCCTGCGTACAGCGGGAGGAGAGGAACTCCGCTTTGAAAAGACGGAAACTGCCCGGGTCAAGCGAGTGATACGGTTTTAACATGTTGCATCAGGATTCATTGCCCCGGCCGATTGGCGGGGCAGCATAAGGAGAACAAGCATGAACCCAGAGTTGATCGAAGCCATCCGGTTGCTTGAGAAAGAGCGCGCCATCGACAGTGAGCTGTTGTTCGAAGCGATCGAAGAATCGCTGGTTTCCGCGTACAAGCGGGAATTCGACGCCAAAACGAC
>CAZBKR010000005.1:0-29076 GCA_964492455.1 uncultured Oscillospiraceae bacterium | reverse complement strand
ATGCAGTCGACCGCAATGCCGGCATGAGTAAAAGGCGGCGTACAGATGCTGACCAGATCGATGTCGCCACGGGCACATAACGCCTGATGGGAATCGTATACTTCGGCGTCTTCCAACTGGAACTCCGCCTTTTTCGCGTATGCGCTTTCTGTAAATCGATCGACCACCGCGACAATCCGGCATCGCTCCGGAAAAGCCAGGTAGGCGCGTATGTGCAGGGATGCAATGTTCCCGGTTCCTACAACGGCGACTCTCAGCATGAAAATTCCTCGCATCTCAAATCCGGTCTTAAACATGGACCACACGACCTTATCTATCCTACCGTAAATACGACTCCCGGGGAACCGGGCATCTTTGATCCGGTCCGCAGAGAAACGATACGATCACCGCCTTCCCCGGAAGCAGGACGCATTAAAAGTCAAAACGGTCCGGATTGGAACCGGTCCTGCGATCCAGATTCATATTGAAAACGGTCTGCATATCCTCTGCCGGCAATTCGAAATCAAACAAGTCAGCATTCTCGCGGATACGTTCCTGACGGACTGACTTCGGGATGGCTGTAATCCCACGCTGCAAATGCCAGCGTAAGATGGTTTGTGCCGCGGTTTTCCCGTATTTTTTCCCTACAGCTGCCAGTTCAGGACTGGCTGCCAGATTGCCTGCCGATCCACCTCCCAGGGGGCTCCAGGCTTCAAATGCAATGCCCAGCCGTTCACAATAATTTTTGAGAGGTACCTGCGACAACAACGGGTGACACTCGCACTGGTTGACAGCAGGCAATCTCTCGCTGCCGGCAAGCAGCGTTTCGATATGCTGCATGTGAAAATTGCTGACCCCGATCGCGCGAACCCGGCCTTCCTTGTACAGCGTTTCCAGCATGTTCCAGGTTTCAACGATTTTCCCCGGGACCGGCCAATGGATCAGATATAGGTCTATGTACTCCGTCCCCAGTCTGCACAGACTTTCCTCAAACGCTTCACGCACGCGGCCGGCACGGATGTCATCGTTCCACAGTTTGGTCGTGATAAACACCTCTTCGCGGGGAATTCCGCTCTCGCGAACTCCGGTACCCACACTTGTCTCGTTTCCGTACACCGAAGCCGTGTCAATGTGCCGGTACCCGGTTTCCAGCGCCCATCGGACCGCCTGTACCGCCTCTGGCCCGTCCGCCGCTTTGGATACGCCCAGACCGAGTACGGGCATCCGGACGCCATTGTTGAGTGTACGGGTCGTGTGCATGTCAAGTTCCACTCGTGTTCCCTCCCCGATGCCGATCCCTGATCCGCGGATCTTCCTTCCGATTGTATTCTTTTGACGCTGGCTGGTGCAACCATACCGCATTCTCCCCCGGAAAGGTTGTGATACAGTGGATACAGTAGCAGAAGGAGGATTCCACCATGCCGACCAACCTTTCCGTATATCCCGCACTTCCCGCAGATCCAAACGCGCTCGTTTTTACTCCCGAGGCATTCGGTGCATGTCCCGACGGGATCGGTGACAACTCCCCCGCACTCCAGAGTGCGATTGACAGAATCCAGTCGACCCTCACACACGGCATCCTGTTTGTTCCATCGGGTACATACCGGTTGAGCGGGCAGGTTGATCTGTGGCGCGGCATCCGGCTGATCGGATTTGGTCCCACCCGGCCGATATTCCTGCTGGGGGAAAACACACCGGGGTATCAGCACGGACAGGAGCGCTACATGATTTTCTTCCGGGACCGACGTCCGCCTGTGGGCGAGGAACCGATCGACGCGCAGAACACCACTTTTTATTCCGGAATCCGCAACATCGATTTTGAAATCCGGGAAGGCAATCCCGCAGCGATCGCACTGCGTTACCGGGTCGCACAACTCAGCTCGCTCGAATATATCGAATTCCGCATCGGATCAGGGCTGGGAGCGATCGAGGCGACCGGCAATCAGATTCAACACTGCGTATTCCGGGGAGGCGAGTTTGGAATCAGGACGGACAAGACCTCTCCCTGGTGGCAGGCTTTGGTCGCGGACTGTCTTTTCGAGGGGCAGCGCCGCGTATGCGTGGACTCGCACGATGCGGGTCTTACTATGCTTCGCTGTGCGTTCCGGGACGCGCCGGAAGCCGTGACTGTACCGGAAATGAAAACGGAACAACTGTTCATGAAAGACTGCCGCATGGAGAGAATCCCACATTCCGGAGTCAGTATGAGCCTGATCCGGCACGCCGGCAATCATCTGAACCTCATAAATATTTCCTGTTCCGAGGTGCCGCTGTTTTTTGACATCCAGCGCAAGAAGTACAATCCTCACCTGATCCACGATCCGATCAAGGCACCGTCGACCGATTATGTCGTTGAGGACATGCATGCGGGATTGTCGGTCTACTGGGCGGATGGCAGGGTTTACGGCCGCAAGGCAGAATTTAAGGCAAATGTGCGGCCGGTGACCGACGGGGGTGCCGGCAGCATGGCCTTATGGCAGATGCCGGACGGATTGACCGCACTGCCGCCGATGCCGGAATGGATCAACGTCCGCACCTGTGGTGCCAGAGGAGACGGCTTTACTGACGATACGGAGGCGTTCCGCAAGGCAATCGAAACGGGCCGGGTGGTCTACGTGCCGACCGGACGGTATCTGGTAACCGACACGATCCGTCTGCGTTCCGACACCGGCCTGATCGGTCTGCATTGCCACGAAACGATGTTTGTGATGCCCGATCACACCAAAGGATTCGACGATCCGCACAGTCCGAAGGCGATGTTTGAAATCCCGCGCGGAGCCGACTGCCAGGTGCGCGGCATCGGGATCGACGCGGGTTACAACCGGGGAAGCATCGCGTTCCGCTGGCTCGGTTCACCCCGATCCCTGATGGAGGATGTGTACTTCGACTTCGGGGGGACCGGTCGTGCTTCGGTCAAAGGCACCGGCCGTATGCACGCTCTGCTCGTGGAAGACGGAGGAGCGGGCGTATTCCAGAACGTCTGGATTCCGGATGTGCTCTCCCGCGATGGGTTGCATGTGCGCAATACCTCGACGCCGGGGCAGATCTGGCTGATGTCGGTCGAGCACCACGAACAGGTGGAATGCGTGTTTGATCATGTCAGAAACTGGCTGGTGTGTGCGCTGCAGACCGAAGAGGACACCGGCAGCGAATATGCGCTCTCTCTCCGGCTTGCGGATTGTGAAGATCTGGTTTTTACTAACCTGTTTCAATATCGAATCATGTCAATCGATATTCGCCACCCCTATGCCAGCTACGTGGAGAGATGCCGTGAAATCCGGTTCCGGGGGGTCCATATCTTCAGTCAGGGCGCGACGCCATTCGACGATATGGCTCTCGTCGACGGAGTCGGTCCGATCGGAGAAAGAGAAGCGGCTTATGTGCGCTTCGAGTGATGTCCAGAATCGATAGGATCGCATCCTGGTATCCTTTGACGCTATCAACTGCCTGTTGCCGGATCGATCCGGCAGCAGACCGGAAAAACAGAATCATTGGAAAACGGGCGGTGCATCTGAGATGCCCCGCCCGTCCATTTTGCGCACCTTGTCAATCTGTCTGCTGCCCGACCAATCCGTAGGCCTGGCGGACATCGAGTGAAAACAGGATGCCGCGCCCCGGTTCATCCAGACCGATTGCCGCCTGTACCGCATCCGTGATCGCCCCGCACAGGGCGGTTTCCGCCAGAATGAGAACGATCTCCTTTTCGGGTTCAATCTCCATGGAGAACAGACGCGCGGTTTCATGGATGCCTGCGCCTCTTGCGTTCACAACGGTCGCACCCCGCGCACCGGCTTTTTCTGCGGCCTCAACGACTGTCTCCGCGTATCCTTTGTCCACGATGGCAAAGATCGCCTGTCTTTTCATATCACTCTCCCCTTCCCGTGTTCCGGGTCCTATATGGCAACTTGTTGATCCAGTCAGAGAGGCAACCGGCATTGTGAAAGCGATGCCGTGATTCGGACGGTCCAGGCGCATTACGCGGCTGATCCGATCTATACCGGCCATCAGGATGTCCGCGTATCCGATCATGAGCACAATCTCTTTACGGCTTTCATAATCGTCAAACCATTCCAGACCGCCGCGCCCGTACGTGCCGTGTCCGAGCAGTATGGTGCCTCCGGATATGCCTGCCTCGCGCGCGACACGCAACACCCGGCTGCCGCCGCCGCGGTCGACAATGACAGTCAGCAACAATACTTCACAATCCCTGACAGCGTTATTGCCCGGCAATGTGTCCACCCCCTTTTTTTCCGGTCTTCCGCCGGTACAGGATCCCGAGTACCTGTAGAGTGATGATCGGTGTCAGCGCAACCAGCGCGATGACACCGAATCCGTCGATCAGCACGTTGGCGCTGTGAACCGCGTCCGCGGCGCCTTGCGCAAATGCCAGCACAAACGTGGCGGTCATCGGACCGGAAGCCACCCCGCCCGCATCGAACGCCATACCGACGAACAACTTGGATCCGAGATGTGCCAACACCAGCGCGATGGCATACCCGGGCAGCAAAATATGCCACAATTGCAGCCCGGGAAGCAAGATGCGCAATACCGACAACCCGACCGCGATGCCCACACCGAGACACAGAGCGACAAAAACCGCCTGCCGGCGGACCGACCCGCTGGTGACCTCTTCAATTTGTCGAGTCAGGACGTGCACGGCCGGTTCGGCCAGAATGGTCAGTAGGCCGATGACGAATCCGACACCGACCAGCAGCAGTTTACCGTCACGCATGGCCAGTCTCGATCCGATTTCCCGCCCGACTTCCATGAAGCCCGCGTTCACACCGGTAAAAAACAGCACCAACCCCACATAAGCGAAACCAAATCCGCGAACCAGCCGTGAAAAGGATCGCCTGCGCATTTTCAGGAACAGTGGCTGGGCGATCAATACGATTGCAAATATAGGCGAAATCGCCAACACCGATTCACGCATCTGGTGCAGGATTTCGCTGACAAAAAGAACGCCGGTGGATTGGGGGTCGTCCGTGGGCAGAACAGCCTCTCCTGCGAGTTCGCCGGTCCCCGCGACCAAACCCATCACCAGCACCCCCAATATAGCGCCTGCCGATGCGATTCCCACCAGTCCGAAACTGTCTTTCTCCGACGCCTTTCCGTCCTTCCGGCGTTGCGCGATACCCAACGCCATCGCCAGAATAAAAGGAACCGTCATCGCGCCGGTGGTCGCTCCCGAAGCATCAAACGCGATCGCAAGAAAGGAGGATGAACTCAACAGCGACAGGATGAAGATCAGAATATACAATCCCGTCAGTACAAGATAGGTCGGTACGCCATATAGAATGCGTAGCAGTCCGCTGACCAGCAAGGCGGCAATGCCCACTGAAACGACAAGTACGATATCCCATTTTCCAAGCAATCCCGCGGTCACTGACTCGACCTGATCGGCCAGGATGTGCAAATCCGGTTCCGCTACTGACACCAGGAACCCGAGCAGCAGACCCGCGCCTACCACGATCCAGACACGGTTGCGACGGATGATCGCCTCTCCCAGCCGGGAACCGGCAGGCGTCACACCCAGATCGACCCCGACCAGAAAAACGGTCATACCGACGACGATCAGCAAGGTGCCGAGGAAAAAGCGGAGAAACTGTGTCCCGTTCAGCGGCACAACGGTCAATCCGACCACCAGCACTAAAAACGCGATCGGAAACACCGATCGCACCACTTCCAAAAGCTTATCCGTCCAAAGGCGCATGCCCTTCCTCCCTTTGGTTTCTTTTCTGGTAAAAGCGTATCATACCCGTCCGGTTCCGACAAACCGCTCCGATCGCACGGAATGTCCGATATAATGATTCCAACCCGATCGAAAGGTGGAATCAGACATGTTCAGAACGTTGGCTCAGAGGCGCAAGACCTGGATCGATTTTCAGGACCTCACGTCGCCCGTCAACCGTCTCGCATTGGTTCTGTATGATTACGGACTCCGCCCCTGGCCCTATCCCGACCGCTGGGACGCGCGTGTAGACTGGGCAGCTTCGCTCTATGAGCGTCAGCTTGAAACCGCCAGGTGGCTCGACGACGATCGGGTTCCCGCCGCAAACCTTCACACGGGAACAGAAATTTTCGCCGCAGCCTTTGGCTGTAAAGTCGCGTATCCGGGAGACAACATGCCCTATGCACTCCCCGCGATCGAGCAGGCCGGGGATGTAGCCCGGCTCCGGTTGCCGTCGATCATGGAAGGACCGCTCGGAGAGATTTTTGAACAGACGGACCGGCTCCGGGAAAAAGTCGGCAAAGACGCCATCCTGCATCTGCCGGATATTCAGAGTCCTTTTGATATCGCGGCTCTCATCTGGAAAAAGGAAGATTTTCTAATTGCCTTGATCGATGAACCGGAGGCGGTTCAGGAACTGGTCGGCATGACACGCGCGATTCTGACTTCGTTTCTGGACGAGTGGTTCCGCCGTTACGGACGTTCCTACATCGCGCATTACCCCGATTATTACATGGAGGGTGGCGTGACGCTTTCAGAAGACGAAGTCGGAGCGATCAGCCCCGCACAGTTCCGCACTTTTTGCCTGGATTCACTCCAGAGCTTGTCCGACCGGTATGGCGGCATGGGACTCCACTGCTGCGCGAATGCCCGTCACCAGTGGGAAGGATTTGCCAGTATCAGGGGGCTGCGTATGCTCAACCTCATACAGCCTCTCCCGTTGCTGGAAGAAGCCTATCCCTTTTTTGAAAAGACCACCGCACAGATGCACTTTCCGTTCGGTGAGCAGCCTCATACGTCCGGGTGGCCCGGACCGGGACCTGACTCCCACGTCGTACTGACTGAACGCGCCGCTGACCGCGATACCGCGTTGCGGGTGCTGGAACGCATGCGCCGGTCGGGAGGAAGTCTGTGATTCCCGGTCCGGACGGGAAACGCCGTCCCCTTATCAGACTGCCACTCCAGTCTTACCACAACGTCCGTGACATCGGAGGGTATGCCGGGACAGGCGGCCGCGCGGTCTCTTTCGGGCACTTTTTCCGCGCTTCCGAGCCATGCAATCTCTCCCCCGACGATGTCCAGACTTTAATCGACCTCCCGGTCCGTACCTTTGTCGATCTGCGATCAGAGCTTGAAATCCGTTTGCGCCCCAGCGCATTTCAGCATCTGACCGGAGTACGGTATGTAAATTTTTCTCTGCTCAAACCCCCGGCTGGCGCTACAAGCGGAGTCGAGGATTTTGTAAGAGACCTTGCCTCTCTCACCCTCGGCGAAGTCTACATCCACATGCTGGAAACGGCCGGCCGCGAAATCGCGGGTGTGCTCCGCGCCATGGCAGAAGAGACGGAAGGGGCCTGTCTGTACCACTGCACACACGGCAAGGATCGCACCGGACTGATCACCATGCTGCTGTACCGGCTCGCGGGGGTCGCGGATGAAGATATCATCGCGAGCTATCAGGTGAGTTTTTCCTATCTCCGCCCGCTCATCGACCCCTTGCTGGCCAAGTCGGCGGAAAACAGCCGCCATCTGCTTTTCAGCGATGCCGAAAATATGGAGATGCTGCTGCGGCATTTTGACCAGACACGGGCCGGTATTGTCCCCTATCTGCGGGAGATCGGACTCGATGACGCCAGCATCCGGATCCTTCGCGACCGGCTGCTCGGAGACTGATAGACCTCATATATGCGGATAAAAGGCCTGCGGCATTCACCTTGAAGAGCCGCAGGCCTTTTTGCATGTCCGGGTATGGGTATGCCGTCAGGGCAGGAAGCCTGCTGCCGTCCCAGTCGCAGCATAGGCGGCGTGGTGGAGGGCCGCATAGAACCCGCCCTTTGCAAGCAGTTCTTCGTGTGTTCCCTGCTCGACCAGAACAGCTTTGTCCATCACAAAGATCCGATCGCACTTCCGGATCGTGGAGAGCCGGTGCGCAATGATGATGGTTGTCCGTCCGGCCGACACGTTGGCGATCGATTCCTGAATGTGCTGTTCGGTTTCGGTGTCGATATTGGCGGTCGCCTCGTCGAGAATGAAGAGCGCAGGATCATGTGCGATGGCACGCGCAAAAGACAGGAGCTGGCGCTGTCCCGCGGAGAACGTGCTTCCCCGCTCGGTCACCGGTTCCTGCATTCCGTTCGGGAGCCGTTCGATGAAACTGTCCGCGCGGGCCAGCGACAACGCCTCCACGATTTCGTCATTTGTGATCTCCTGGTCGTTGAGCCGGATGTTTTCAGAGATGGTGCCCGAAAAAAGGAACACATCCTGGAGAACGACCGCAATCCACTTGCGCAGGTCAGACAACCGGATGGTCCGGATATCCTTTCCGTCCAGCAAGATCTCCCCCTGCTGAATTTCGTAGAACCGTGCCATCAGGGAGATGATGGTGGTCTTGCCCGCCCCGGTCGCCCCGACAAACGCTGCGCTCATGCCCGGCTCGATCGTGAAAGACACGTCTTTGAGCACCCAGTCTTCTTCGTTGTAGGCAAACCAGACGTGCCGGAACTCCACCCGGCCTTCCGGGCGTTCGATCGAATCGCCCTCTTCCATCACTTCCTGATCCTTCTGATCGTCGAGCAGTTCAAAAATCCGTTCGACCGAAACCGTCGCAGACTGCACGGTGGTGTACTGTTCAGACAAATCGTTGATCGGCTCGAAGAACTGGCGGATGTAGTTCGTAAAAGCATACAGGACGCCGACCTGCAGCATATTGTCCGCAATTCGTCCGACCGCAAACCAGATCACCAGCGCGATCGCCAGCGAATTGATGACCTCCATCACAGGACGCAGCAAGCTGTTCATCCGGATCTGAGTCAGTGTGGCCTTGAAATAGGCGATGTTGAGGAGGTCGAATTCCTTGAGTTTCTGCGTCTCGCGCCGGAACAACTGTACCAGACGCATCCCTGAGATGTTTTCGGCGAAAAATCCATTGATCGAACCGATCAGGCGTTTTACGATTACGAAGTTTTTACGCAACCGGCTGCGGACAAAGGTCGTCACCAGCGCAATAGCGGGCACCGCGATAAAGGAGATCAAGGCAAGCCGCCAGTTCATAATCAGCATGGTCGCGGTGATCCCGATCAGCAAAAAGACATCTTTGAAAAGGTTTACCATGAAATCCGCGAACAACTCGTTGAGCGTCTCGACGTCGTTGGTCGCGCGGGTGATGAGCCGCCCGGACGAAAAGTGGTCGAGCTTCTTCATCGGCATGTGCAGGATGTGGCGGAACACATCCCGGCGGATGTTCATCAGGATGCTTTGACCCATCCGGTTGACCATCAGTGCCTGGCCGATATTGGTCAGCGAGCCGATCGTAACAATCCCGAGGTAGGCAATGCCAAACCAGAAAATTGAATACAGTCCGTTGTCAGGTTTACCTGCCATCAGAAAATCGTCGATGACGATCGAAAGAATGTACGGCTTAACCAGTTCGGAGGCATTGACGATCAGTACCAGCAGGCAACTGGCTATCAAAGCGGGAATCTGTGGAACCAGATAAGGTTTCAGACGCAGCAAAGCCTTGAATTTCTTCCGTTTCTTTTCGCCTTTTCCTCCCGCCTGTGCGGTGAGAATTGTATCCTCGCGCAGATTTTTTTCCAGCTCCGCACGCTCCCGTTCCCGTGTAGCCGCCACTTCAAGCCTGCGTTGCAGGCGTTGCTCTTTTCTGTCTACCCGATTGTCCGCCATCAGGATTCCCCCTCTCCGCTATCTGCCTGGCTGGCCGCGGTCTGGGCGTAAAAGCCTCCGGCGGCCGCCAAATCCGCGTGTGTGCCCCGCTCGACGATGCGTCCCTGATCAAGGACGACGATCTCGTCACAGGCCATCACGGCGCTGATGCGGTGGGAGATGATAATGGAGGACTGTCCGGATTTTCTGCGCAGATGCAGATTGGAGAGGATGGACTCCTCGGTGCGGGTGTCGACCGCCGACAGCGCGTCGTCCAGCAGCAGCAGCGGGGTATCCCGGATCAGAGAACGCGCGATCGCGATGCGTTGTTTCTGTCCGCCCGACAGACTCATACCGCGTTCACCGACCTGGGTGTCGTATTTGGCCGGGAAGGCTTCGATGTTGTCTGCCACGCAAGCCAGCCGGGCGGCCTCCTCGATTTGCTCCCGGGTATAACGGTCGTCAAAAAAGCGGATGTTGTCTGCCACAGTCGCGGAGAAAAGGAAGTTGTCCTGTGGTACGGCCGCGATGGCGGTGCGGAGTGTCTCCAGGGTAAACCGGTTGATGTCCCATCCGCCGAAAAAGATGGTTCCGTCCGGTGCGTTGTACATTTTGGACAGCAGCAAAGCAAGAGTCGTTTTTCCGCTCCCGGTGCGGCCGACGATGCCCAGCGAGCGCCCCGGGGCCAATCGGATATTGATGTCCTCGAGCGCCGGGTTTTCAGTACCGGGATAGCGGAACGTAAGTGCCTTGATCTCCAGACCCTGTCCCATCGCTTCTGCCGGTGCGTCACCGGTTCCGTCGACGACTGCAGGCGGAATCTGGAGGATGCCGTTGTACCGTTTGAGTGAAGCCAGTCCGCGCTGGATGAGTGTGATGATCCGGGCGATCGACTGGATCGGCATGATGATCAGGGTGAGATATCCGTTGAACGCAACAAAGTCCCCGACCGTGATCACCCCGTCCCGGACCAGTCCGCCACCGTAGATCAAACTGATGGTGAAACTGACACCAAACAACAGAAGTACCAGCGGCCGCATCGATGCGGACACTTTGACCATGTCCAGGTTGACCTTGCGGGATCTCCGGTTGAGCGTTTCGAATCGTTCTGCTTCTTCCTCTTCCTGTGCGTACGCCTTGATAACCCGGATCCCGGAAATGTCCTCCTGCACCCGGTCCGATACCGCGGCAAAGGTTTCCTGCACCCTTCGGAAACGACGCTGTACCAGACGGCCCATGATTACGACCAGCACCACGACGAACGGGATCGGCAAGAGCGCGAACAATGTCAAACGCGGGTGTACACCACCGGTCATCCCCGCAACCGACAGGATGGCAGTGGTCAGTCCCGAAACGCCAAGCGCCAGACTCGGACCGAACGTCATGCGAATCGCGTTGATGTCGTTGATGGCATAGGCCATGAGATCTCCGGTCTTCTGATGATTGAAAAACTGGGGCGGTTGTATCTGGAGATGCCGAAACAAACGGCGGCGAAGATAACTTTCCATATTGCGGGAATTGCCCATAATGATGTAACGCCAGATAAAGCGGGTGACCAGTGTCAGGCAGGCTATAAGGAGTAGCATGAGCAAGCCGTTCCGAATCGAACTGCCGTCCGTGGCACCGGCCTCGAGCACATCGAAAATATTGCCCAGAACCCGCGGCTGCAGAGTATTGATATATGAGCTGGCAACCAGAAACAGCAGGCCGGGGAGATAGATCCATCCGTATTTCCGGAAAAAGTCCTTCAGTTCCCGCATGATTCAGGCACCCGCCCGAGCGGCAGCCGTGATTTCCAGCGGCGGCGGATTGGTCAGTTCTGCCGTGTTCGGCGTGGATTCGATGCGGATGCGCAACAGGTCCCCGTCCGGGCGCATCACCATCTTGCGGTGGGCTACATTCAGGATCGAACGCAGGTCGACCACGAACGCGCCGTCATCGGACCACGAACCCGTCGCCAATACCGGGAACGGGTGTCCCGCATATACAAACGGATTCTCAACCGGCTTTCCGTCTATCCCCAGCGCCAGGCTGCCTTCATTCCCGTCATCCAGATATTCGAGCAATGCCCGGCTCCCCGAAAAAGAAACGTGTATACGGGTGACACCCGGGCCGGCAGCCCCTCCGCGACGAAGCGAAAAGTGAAACGGATTTTCCGGTAAGATCCACTCCACACCCTCCAGACGAGATTCTCCGGCCGGATTCCGCAACGGCGGCGTCCAGGGCAGACGAAGCTGTGAAAGCCGGTCACGCAGATGCCCGGCCGCTACCGGATCCTCAGGCAGCGAAGTATCCGCCATGGCAGGCAGTACAATGTCCCAGAATCCTTCGGTGATCCCGGCGGTGTCCCATGAGGAGGAAGTGATCGCGGCGACTGCGTCTATGGACGGCATCACGATTCCGAACTGGCCGTTGGCTCCCGCAAAGCGATAGACATCGGAGGGAATACAACGCCAGATCTGGTAGCCGTATCCACTGGTGTGATCGCCATCTCCAGCCGGGTGGTTCGCGGTCGAAACCTGCCAGGCGGAGGCTTCGTCGATCCAGGACTCCGGGATCAGCTGTTCACCGTTGTGGCGGCCTTTCTGCAGATACAGCTGTGCCATCCGCGCGATGTCTTCCGTACGGATATACATCCCCCCGCCGCCGTTTTCGATACCGCGGGGACAGGTCAGACAGAACACCTCTCCGATCCCGATCGGGTCCAGGACGCGCGGGCGCAGATAATCCAGCAGATTCATACCGGTCTTTTCGTATACCAGTACGGTCAGCATGTAGGATGCCATGGAGTTGTAAAGATAGTGGGTTCCCGGTTCCCGTACCACAGGATGCGCCAGAAACGCGCGGGCAAAATTCTGAGTTCCACCCGGCATGGGTTCGGTTTCGTGCCCGACCGTCATCGTCAGCAGGTGCCACAGATCCATCTTCAGCAGATTCTCAGACGGATGTGCGGGCATGTCCGCAGGGAACAGGTCCGCCACTTTGTCATGCAGTCCGATGCGGCCTTCACTGATCATGAGTCCGATGGCGGTCGACGTAAAACTTTTGGTCAGAGAATGGGCAGCGTGCACAAGATCGGGCGCATAGGGTGACCACCAGCCGGCGGCGGCCAGTCTCCCGTGACGGATGATCATCAGACTGTTGAGCTCTAGATTTTTATCGCGTACATGATCGAGATAGCGCTCGATGGCTGCGCTCGGAATCCCAAGGGATTCCGGACTTGCCTCGGGGAACGTGATGGGTGCTGACATGTGAATACCTTCCTGACACGTTTTATTTTTGAACATCCACTATTATACACTAGCCCCGGCAGCGTGAAAGAAAACCATCAACGTGTATAATCGATCTTGCATGCGCCGGTGAACGCCGGTGACGACATGGACGGAGGACCCCGATGTGAAGAATCTTTCCGGATCGGCCGCAGTCAGCGAGTCTGCCCGGTATACCCTGCCGGGTGTGACGCGCGATCGCCGGCTGTTCCAGCTCCTGACCTTTTTCTTTTGGTTTTCTTTGTATGTGTATTCCCCCTTTCTCGCCACCTATGGCGCGGGCATGGGAATCCCGGACGGCTTTTTAGGGGTCATACTCGGTTCCTACGGATTCACACAACTGGTGCTTCGTCTTCCGATCGGGATCGGATCGGACCGGATCCGAAAGCGCAGACCCTTTGTCGTAGCCGGCTGTTTTCTGGGCTTTGCAAGTGCGCTTGGTATGGGTTTGTTCGCTTCCCCCTGGGGGTATTTCACCTTTCGCGCACTCTCCGGGGTTGCGGCATCCTGCTGGGTCGTTTATACCGTCTTGTATGCTAGCTATTTCGACAGCCGCGACGCAGCCAAAGTCATGGGTTCGATCACCCTGTTCAACAACAGCGGCATCCTGGCCGCGATCCTCGCTGGCATGGTGCTCGCACAGTATCTCAGCGAGCAGGCCACCTTCTTTGTGGCTGCGGGCGGCGGTCTGGTCGCGCTGCTGATCAGTCTGCGGGTGGTCGAAAGCCGGCCGACCACAGTGACACCCATCCGGCCGCGGGACATCCTGACGGTGCTGCGGGACCGCAATCTTCTGATCGTCTCCCTGCTGGCGGCGATTGGCCAAATCATGGTATTCGGGACCATCTACGGCTTTACACCCGCGTTTGCACAGGAAAAGCTAGGTGCGGCCAAATGGGAACTCGGTCTGCTCACGGCCGGGTCCACGGTTGCAATGATTGCCGCGTCCTATCTGGTCTCCCGTTTTGCGCACAAACTCAAACTCCGGCGCACCCTCGTTCTCTCGATGATACTGGTCGCTTTTTCCTGCATGCTGGTGCCATTGTGCCCGTCGATCGGATGGTTGTTCGTTGTACAGGTCTTCGCTGGTTTCGGGCGCAGCGTTACGATGGCGCTGTGCATGGGGCAGAGCATCCTGACGGTCCCCGACGCTTACCGGTCCACCGCGATGGGAACTTTCCAGGCGGTCTACGCCGCCGGAATCGTGCTGGGACCCACGATCATCGGTTTCATCGGACAGGCGGCCGGCCGGGAACGCGGCTTCCTGGTCGTTGGTCTGATCGGCCTGGCCGGATCTCTGCTGGGCTTCCTGCTGCCCGCACCCCGCGTTTCCGGTATAAAGACAAAGGGGGCGTAACCGGTATGACGAAGCGAAAGGCCGTTTTGTTTGACTGCGACGGTGTGCTGGTTGATTCGGAAGCCGCACTTGCAGGCATTGCCGCGATGGCACTTCGCGATTTTGGCATCCCTGCGGAACCGATTGATTTTGCGCCGTTCGTCGGAATGGGCGAAGACGCCTATATCGGAGGAGTCGCCGCGCAATACGGTGCTGTGTTCACGATGGAGCTCAAGCATCATGTCTATGATAAATACATAGAAATGTGTGATGCGCTCGTGCTTCCTATGCCCGGTGTCACAGAGCTTCTCCGCGCGCTTCGGTCCGCCGGCTGGAGTCTTGCGATGGCGACCAGTGCCGATCAGGTCAAAGCCATGGCCAACCTGCGGATCCTCGGCATGGAGAACCAGGGGTTCGACGCGGTCGTCACGGGAGATGATGTCCATCTCAAAAAGCCACATCCCGACATCTATCTCGAAGCCGCCGGACGCTGTGGCGTCGCCCCCGGAGATGCCTGGGTGATCGAGGATGCAGAAAGCGGCGTTCGGTCCGGAAAGGCGGCCGGCATGCGGGTCATCGGACTGACTTCCACCCTCCCCGCTTCCCGGTTGCTGGCTGCGGGTGCGGATGCTGTTGTCGACCGGCTGGATCAGGTCGCCTGCGTGCTGGGGTTGTGAACATGGATAAGAGTGAAAACCAAGGGATGATCGAGATCCGGGATCCCGGACGGCTCCTGCTGGACGGAACCTATCACGGCGGCGACCAGGAGTGGTATGTCGACACCTGGCGGCAGCGCGCGGGCTGCGGGCCGACAACTGCCTCGACACTGCTGTATTACCTTGCACAGCGGGATCCGGACAAGCGGGCGCTGTGGCCGACCGCAACCACCCGGACGCGGGAGGATTTTCTGCAATTCATGGATCTGGTATGGGAGGATGTGACTCCCGGTATGCGCGGATTGAACCGGTCGGTTCTGTTTACCGACGGAGTGGAACGACTGGCTTCAAGGCAGAAGGTCGCGTTGACGGCACATGTGCTGGAAATCCCCGAAACCATCGGCCGCCGCAAGGGATTTGATCACTTCACTTCTTTTCTGATCAGGGGACTTCGATCCGATTGCCCGGTCGCCTTCCTCAACCTCAGCAACGGGAAAACCGAAGGGCTGCACAGCTGGCACTGGGTGACGATCGTCGCAGCCCGCTGGGATGCGGACCATCCCGAAGCCAAATTGGCTGTCACAATATTCGATGAGGGGAAGTCGATCGAAATCGACCTCAAATGCTGGTATGACACCTCTCTGCTCGGCGGGGCACTTGTCTGGTTCGACTGATGGAACAGATCGTCAGCGCGACTGCCCGTCGCCGGATTGATGCGCTCCATCGGTTGCCGCAGCTGCCTGTTCCCTCCGCCGGTTTCGGAAAAACAAAACAATGTCCGCCAGGACCATGACGGCGTTAAGCAGATAGAAAAAGACCACTCCGTCCAGATTGCCGGTGACTTTGAATCCGATGCCGGCCAGGTATCCAAAAAAAATCAGAAACAGAAAATAGACACTCTTTCCCCGTGTAGTGCCGGACGTATAGGACTTCCAGAGCGACACCGGCCAGGACGCCCCAAAACACAACAGCATCACGATTTCAAATACCTGCATGAACCCGTACCTCTATTTTTTTATACGGAACTCTTCCCGCCGAGGGCAGTATATCACCTGAACACACCTGTGATGAAGACGTTTGACGTGGACAACCTCCAGCAGGCGGACTATACTCAAATCACTTTCCGCTGAAAGAGGAGATATCGATGAACTTCCAATACATTCGCCGGATGCCGGACGCCTCGGACATCGTTGCCGCGTGGCCGCTGTCTCCCGAGATCGCCCGGATGAAACAGCGGCGGGATCGGGAAATCAGCGACATTATAGCCGGTCGGTCCGACCGGTTTCTCCTGGTTGTAGGCCCCTGTTCAGCGGACAATGAAGACGCCATCTGCGACTATGTCTCCCGGTTGCGTACCGTGCAGGACGAAACCGCGGATCGTCTCGTGATCATACCGCGAATCTATACCAACAAGCCCCGCACCACCGGCGAAGGCTACAAGGGGATTCTCCACCAGCCGGACCCGGAAAAAGCACCCGACATGGTAGCGGGCATAGTGGCTCTCCGGCGGATGCATTTACGCGCGCTTGCGGAGTCAGGGCTGCCGGCCGCGGACGAGATGCTCTATCCGGAGAACCATACCTATCTCGAGGATATGCTGTGCTATGTCGCGATCGGCGCACGATCGGTTGAAAACCAGCAGCACCGCCTGACAGCGAGCGGGCTGGATATCCCCGTCGGCATGAAGAATCCGACCAGCGGAGACCTCGCGGTCATGCTCAATTCGATCCAGGCCGCGCAAGGGAGCCATACCTTTATCTATCAGGGATACGAGGTCCGGACCGCGGGCAATCCGACCGCGCACGCGGTGCTCCGCGGCGCAGTGGACCGCTACGGAGCTTCGATTCCCAATTACCATTACGAAGATTTGCTGCGGTTGTCCGATTTGTACCGCAGCCGGGGGCTCGAGAACCCGATGGCTGTCGTCGATGTCAATCACGCGAATTCGGACAAGGATCCCCAGCAGCAACCGCGCATCGCCATGGAGGTGCTGCACAGCAGGCGCCTCTCACCCGATCTGCGAACACTGGTTCGTGGATTGATGATCGAAAGCTATATCGAGGACGGCCGGCAGGCTGTCGGCAGCCACATTTATGGAAAATCGCTGACCGACGCATGTCTCGGCTGGGATTCCACACGCCGCCTGATCCTGGAAATCGCGGATCGGATCTGAGTTCGCGCGCTTTTGCATTCCCATTCAATACGGAACCGGTTTTTCCCGTTCCTCATCTTCGGTTATAATGAAACAATCACAAGCAGCCAAACGAATCCAGGCGAACCATAAGGAGAAACGAGCATGAACAAAAATGCACCGTTGTATGAGGTCCGCCCCATCTCCGATCTGAGGGACATGCTGGAGCAAAGCCGGAAACTGTACGCCGACCAGACTGCGTTTCTGGTCAAAGACAAACGCGGAGAACCCTACCGGACGATCCAGTACAGCCAATATGCCGCCGATGTCGACGCACTGGGAACCGCCTTCGCGGATCTGGGACTGGTCGGAGGGCGCATTGCGATCCTCGGGGAAGCACGGTACGAGTGGTACGTCACCTATCTTGCTACGGTCAACGGGACCGGCGTTGTGGTGCCGCTCGACAAGGAACTCCCGGTATTGGAGATTCGTACATTGCTGCAGCGTTCCTATGCGGACGCCGTCGTGTACTCCGCCTCCAAAAAAACGGAAATCGACAGGATCCGGGCGGACAATCCGGGCGTGCGCCACTTCATCTGTATGGAGGAATCCACCCATCCGGACGATCAGTCCATCGCACATCTCCTGGATCGCGGGCGTTCTCTGCTGGCCTCCGGCAACCGCGATTTCCTCGACGCGAAGATTGACCCCGATGCCATGAGTATTCTGCTGTTTACATCCGGGACAACCGCGGCTTCCAAGGCAGTCATGTTGTCGCACCGCAACATCAGCGCCAATCTCCAGGGGATGTGTTCGATGCTGTATGTGGGTCCGGAAGATGTATTTTTATCAGTCCTTCCCGTCCATCACACATACGAGTGCACCTGCGGCTTCCTCTGCCAGATTTATCGCGGCGCGACGATCGCTCAATGTGAAGGACTCCGTTATATTGTGCAGAATATGCAGGAATCCAAAGTAACGATCATGCTGGTCGTCCCCCTCATGCTGGAACTTTTCCACCGCAACATCATGAAAAAGGCGAAGGCCACACCGGAAGCCGCTAAGAAATTCAAGTTTGCGATCGGATTGACGCGGGTGCTCCGCAAGGGGGGTATCGATCTGCGCAGAAAACTCTTCCATGCAGTACACGACAGCTTCGGGGGCTCTCTTAAGATGCTGATCAGCGGTGGTGCCGCAGTCGATCCCGACATCATGCGGGACATGCAGGATCTGGGCATCGCCTGCGTACAGGGATACGGGCTGACCGAATGCGCACCGATCCTGGCGCTCAATCGGGATGTATACTACAAGAACCATTCCGCCGGCCTGCCGCTGCCCGGTGTCGACATCAGGATCATCGACGCGGACGAAAACGGCATTGGTGAAATCATCGGCAAGGGTCCCAACGTCATGCTCGGCTATTATGAGAACGAAGAGGCCACCGCCGAAGCCATCGTGGACGGATACTTTCATACAGGAGATCTCGGCTATATCGACGAAGACGGGTTTGTGATCATCACCGGCCGCAAGAAAAACGTGATCGTTACCAAGAACGGCAAAAACATCTTCCCGGAAGAAATCGAAGCATTGCTGTGCCGCAGTCCGCTGATCTCAGAAGCGCTGGTTTCCGGTTCAGACAGCGGGGACGGAGACATCGAAGTCGTGGCAGAGATATTCCCCGATGCGGAAGCGGTTACCGCCCGCCTCGGAGAGAGCCCTTCACCGGAAGCACTGCACGCTCTCATTCAGGAAGAGGTCACCGCCGTCAACCACATGCTCACCACATACAAATACATCCGCCGCTTCACGCTGCGAGACACCGAGTTTGACAAAACCACATCGAAGAAGATCAAACGCAATTATTCGCATTGACCTATTCCATTAGGAGGCCACATGGACTATCCCGTAATCAAGGCCATCGAAGACCGCCGGAGCATCCGCTCCTTTCGCACCGTTCCCATAACAGACGAGCAGGTCTCCCTGCTGGAGACCGCGGCACTCGCATCGCCCAGTGCCGTCAACTACCAGCCGTGGCATCTCAGTTTTGTCCGGCGCATCGACCTGCTGAACGAAATCAGCCGGACTGCTGTTGAAGCGATGGGACGGGATCCCGCCTACAACATTTTCTATCACGCGCCGCTGGTGGTTTTTGTCGCGGCCGACACCTCGCGCAAGTGGGGCGTACTCGACAGCGGGATTGTCGTCCAGAACATTGCGCTGGCCGCTCACGACCTCGGATTGGGTTCGGTGATTGTCGGGATGGCAGAAGCAGCGTTTGACAGTCCGGCCGGCGATGCATTGGCACGACAGACGGGGTTCCCCTCCGGGCACCGGTTTGCGGTCTCCATCGCCATCGGCGTGCCGGCCGCAGGCAAGCCGCCGCATGAGAACCAGCCGAACCGTATCACGCGGATTGATTGAATCGGATGAACCGCCACTCGAAACACTTATCGGACCGTCGCACTGCTTTGCTTGCCAAAGCCGCGACGGTCTGTCTTATACTTTTGTTTTCGTTCCTTCCGGGATGCGGTAAGGCACCGGTTCCCACCGATACCAGTTCTCCGGTTGCCACAACCCGCCCGTCTGCATCTGCAACCCGTCCGTCCTCTACCACCGCGCGAAAAACCGTACCATCGACACACTCCCCTTCTGAACCATCCCGACCCACGGTTGCTCCCGTGCCGACATCGGCCGGCACTGTCAGTACCACTGCATCCGGAACAACGCCGGGATCGACGGCCACCCCTTCCCCCTCGTCTCCGGTCAGCACGTCCACGGTGGCGCCCCCTACGAAGCCCCCTCTCTCAAGCGGCGTCCTCGCAGATCTGCGCACCTTGTGCGCCTTTGGCCCCCGCCGGGTCGGCACTGCCGGCAACGCGGAGGCACGGGCCTGGATTACGAGCAGTTTGGAATCCATGGGGTATACGGTACGTACAGACACGTTTACCTCGACGTATCCAGGAAACCCGCAGGGTACCTCCCTGATTGTCACGATTCCCGGAACGGATGCTTCCCGGATGCTTCTGATCGGGGCGCACTATGATACGGTCGAAGGCGTCGCGGGTTGCGAGGATAATGCAACCGGCGTCGCTGCCCTGCTGGAGACCGCGCGCCGGTTGGCCGGCACAACGCCGGTGATGGAGGTGCAACTGGTCTTTTTTGATTCCGAGGAATACGGGCATTCCGGATCGGAGCATTACGCGGCCCGGGTGGCGGATCGGACCGCCCTGATGATCAATCTCGACTGTGTCGGCTACGGGGACTTCCTCTATGCCTACGGGCCGGAAGGATCGTCAGGGGCAGCGCGAGAGTATGCCATCTCACGCGCTCCCGAACTTGGCGTGTCATTGACTACGCACGAGGGCAATGCGACCTGGTCCGCGGGGACCACCGGTCCCTGGAGCGACCACGCCGCATTTGAACGGAGAGGCGTCCCTTTCCTCTATCTGGAAGCCGCCAATTTCGCGGTTGAAACCAATGCTGCCTGGTGGGGGTATACAGCGGAGGATCCGGATGTACTCCATTCCGCATTGGACCATCCGGATTACCTGCTGCCCAGATACGGGGTCAGGATGGAACTCCACATGAACGGCGCCGCAATCCTGGTGGCCGATCTCGCTATAAACGGATTTACCAGCGACGCTCCATCTCCCTGAACGCCCGTTCCAGCGTTTGTCGCACATTGTCGAACGTCGTGAGATCGCGCGCCGCCTCTTCTGAAAACCATCCGGCATCGTCCACCTCCCGCAAGTCCGGCTTGATCGGGACTTTAGGAGCGCGGCAGAGGTAGATCAGGTCAATATGATTGTGCGACCAATCCCCGCAGATGTTTTCCAGAAGAACCAGAAACGGGGTTTCCAGCTCCACACATCCCTCTGGTTCGATCCCGATCCGGTTGGGCAGAAGGGCGGCATCCACACCTGTTTCTTCCCGAATCTCCCGGAGGACCGCACGATCCGGAAGTTCGTTTGCTTCCGCGTGACCGCCCGGGGGCAGCCATACACCCAGTTTTTTGTGAAGGATCAACAGCACCTCACGATCCGGGTTGAACACGAAGCCGGTGGCAGTAAAGTGATTTTCGCTGTTTCGCATTACAGGAAACCGGTCGGTCATCGTTTGTTTCTGCGGGGGTTCCATCTATGGAATTCTCCTTCTGTCACTCATAACGGAGTGCGTCGATGGGGTTGAGATTCGCCGCTTTTTTCGCAGGATAGATGCCAAAGAAAAGCCCGACTGCGCTTGAAAACAGAACTGCGATCAACACAGACTGCAGACTGAGGGAGGGAGTGATCTCCCCCAGATCCCTGACAGCGAAAGCAATCCCGTAGGACAGTCCGATACCGGCCAGAACACCGATGGCACCTCCCACCATTGTGAGGATGACCGATTCGGTGATGAATTGCATCATAATGTCCGTTGTTGTTGCCCCGATCGCCTTGCGGATACCGATTTCCCGGGTTCGCTCCGTCACAGAGACCAGCATGATGTTCATGACACCGATGCCGCCGACCAGCAGGGAAATCCCTGCCACCGAACTGATGAATATGGTCAGGATGTTGATGATCGAGTTGATCTGGTCAAGGATCGAGGCCATGTCACGTGCGCGGTACACATCTCGCTCCTCGTTGTTGTGGCGCGACTCCAAAACCCGGATGGTTGCTTCACTGGCTTCCTGCGATAACTCCGGGGAGATTGCCATGATGTTGATACTGGTCAGCTGATTCAGCCCGGAGACAAAGCGACTGGCCGACTCGAACGGGAGATAGAGAAAGAAGGGAATGGTAAACGAATCGGACTCATCCGCATATCGCGCCATCATCTCGCTCATCTGCGATGTGATACTTTCGCAGACCCCGACTACAGTGGCCGTGATCTGTCGACCGTCCTTGCGGATGGACAACGTTTCACCGACCGCTTCTTCCGCGCCGAACATTCGAACCGCACCTACGAGGTCGATGACAACACTGTTTCTGCCGTCTTCGTATTCAATGTCTGTAAATCCACGTCCATACACAATATCGAGATCGCCGAATTGTGTAAAGTATGAATCAATCGCAGCCAGACTGGCAATGCTCTCCACGTCGCCGGTCGACACAGAACAGAGCGTCTGTACCGGCGTGCTGACCCATTTAACTGTATCGATGTTGTTGCGGACATAGTCCACATCCCGCAGGGTGATGTAGTCCGATTCCGATGACCGGTTCTGCCGCACGGAGATCGTTACGGTCGAAGCACCGATTTTGTCGAACTGGCTCATGACTTCGCTTTTTCCACCCTCGCCCAGAGCGACGATCGCGATGACGGAAGCAATCCCTACGATAATTCCCAGCATGGTGAGTAGCGCGCGCATCCGGTTGGAACGCAAACTCTCAAAAGCCATTTTTACACTCTCAAAGAACATGGGTTGCCTCCTTACGCGCATCATCCAGGATCCGCCCGTCCACTACATGGACGATGCGGGAGGCATAGGCAGCGATGTCCGGTTCGTGTGTGACCAGGACGATCGTCGATCCGGCTGCATGGAGGGCTTGAAACAATTTCATGATTTCAGCGGAGGAGGTGGAGTCCAGATTGCCGGTCGGTTCGTCGGCCAGCAGCAAGGCCGGCCGGCAGATGGTGGCGCGCGCAATCGCGACGCGCTGTCGCTGTCCGCCGGAGATCTCACCGGGCCGGTGCCCGGCCCATCGGGTCAACCCAACCGCTTCCAGGGCTTCCAAGGCGCGTTCACGTCTCTCTTTTTTCCCCAGATCCGCGTAAATCAACGGAAGTTCGACATTCTCCAATACCGTCAGACGCGGCAGTAAATTGAAAGACTGAAAGATAAATCCGATTTCCTGATTGCGAAGTCTGGCGAGATCGTCATTGTCAAAGTCACGGATATCAATCCCGTTCAGGATATACTCGCCCTCGTCCTTGACGTCCAGGCATCCGAGGATATTCATCAAAGTCGATTTCCCGGATCCGGAAGGCCCCATCACAGCGGTGAATTCGCCGCGTGCAATGTTAAGATCCACCCCTTTGAGAGCGGTAAATTCGATGGAACCTGTCCGGTAGGTTTTCCAGACATCCCGCAACCGGATCACAACCGGATCGATCTCCTGAACGTCTTCCCGCTCTCCGACAGAGACAGGCCGCAAAGAGATACGTTTGAAGAGGTGAGGCAGTTCCCTTGTCATGGTTGTTCCTGCTTGACCCGGACCGCCTGTCCGTCAACCAGCGATCCGGTCGGATTGAGCACGACCCGGTCTCCCTCCTGCAACCCGGACAGCACCTGGGCATGTGTGTCGGACTGGATCCCGATCTCGATCAGTACTTTTCGCAGTGTCTGCTCAGGGGACAATGCGTAGACAAAATAATCGCCCAGTTCCTTTCTCATGGCTTCGGACGGCACCCTGACAACGGAGGACTCCTCCGCCACGCGGATGCGCGCGTCAAGCGGGAACCCGATCGTCAGGTCACCGGGGCGATGGCTTTTCAACTCAATTTCCACTTCGAGTGTAGGTTCGGTCAGAGGAGTACCGGACCCGGTCACTCCAAACAGAGCGTCTGCTTGTCCTGCAATGGAAGAGGATCCGCTGCTCGCGATCGATGCGATATAGCGAACCGTTCCGATATAGATATTTCCATCCTGCATAAATTCAACCGGCATCCCGACAGACAGTTTTTTGGCGTCGTTTCGCAACGCACTGAACGTCGCAGTCAACCGGGTGTCGTCATAGACCACGACCGTCGGGGTAGAAGTGGCACCCACGCCGATGGAAATCCCGGTCGTCTGCTGCGGAGTTGTTTTACCCGCTTCCGCGTTCAGTGCATATACAATGCCTGAAAAGGAGGCGCGGATTTCGGTCACGGCGGTTTCCAGTGCCTTGCGTGCGGCTTCTTCGGTTTGGATGGCCTGTACATGGGCCCCCTCGGCGGTTCCCAGCAGAGACTGAATCTGCGACAGCATCTCACCCGACAAGCTGCCCGAGCCCAGTGCTGCCAGCAAAGCGGAAAGATCGGGGGTTGCGCTACTCGCATTGAATACCGCTGCCGGTGATGCTGCGGATGCGGACAATCGCATTACATTTGCTCCCGCCATCAGCTGTGATGTGGTTTCTGTCGTTTCGCCAGGGGTCAACCCAGTGGTCAACCCGGTGGTTGACCCGGTGGTCAACCCGGTGGTTGACCCAGTGGTTGACCCAGTGGTCAACCCAGTGGTCGTCGATGCAGGTTCCGGAGGAGCGGTCGTCTCAGCGGGGACCGGGAAGGAAGGGAGTGACGGCAAGGACGGAAACGAAGGCAGACTCGGGATAGACGGGAATGAAGGCAGCGTAATGGAAGGATTCTCCAGTTGATCCCCGATCTCCCGCATCGCCTGGTTGATCTCGTCAAATGTGGTCAACAGGTCATTGAGATCTTCCTGCAGCCCGGCGAGTTTACGCGCAGATTCGGCTGCCGATGCCGTCGTCGCGGCCTGCAGGTCCCGTGTGGCCTGGGTAGCATCCGCCAACGCAGCCTCGGTTTTTTCACGCAGCGCCACCGCTTCGTCATAGGCCTGCTGCAGCGGTTCGTTGTCAAAAGTCACGAGCGTTTGGCCGGCCGTGACACGGTCGCCCTTCTTTACATAAACATCTTTCACCAGCCGGCCTGGCACGATTTCTTCCTGGATCCGGCCCGGCCGAATGTCAGTGGTGATATTCATATAGGACACAACGTCCCCGATCGAGACAACCCCCGTCCGCACTTCGGTCAAACGGTTGCGGCGTCCCGCATACACTGTATAACCTGTCGCGCCGACCAGGAGGGCCAGAAAGATGGCCATCCCTCTGCGGAAAGATCGCGCCCGGCGTGTGATTTTCTTTTGTTTCATTGTTGTTTCCTCCGTCTATGCTTCCACATTTTACCACGTACGGAATCCAGGCAATCAATCGTCCGGATCCCGCCGCTTCGCCACGATGGCAAGCTTCTGAAAATGCTGTATAATTCCGTCAAGAGGTGATACCAATGCTGCGAAAAGACTTCCAGGCAATCCTTTCCCGTGCGCCGGTTCTGCTGGACGGTGCAACAGGAACTTATCTGCAATCACACGGAATGCCCAAAGGGGTCTGTCCGGAGCGCTGGGCGCTCGAACATCGTGACATATTGTTTGAGATGCATCGTTCCTATTATCTCGCCGGAACCGATATCGCGGTCACCTGTACCTTTGGGGCCAATGCCCCCAAATTCAGTCATTTCGGGATGGACGAGGACCAGGTTGGTATCATCAACCGGGAACTGGCCCGCATCGCGGTCGAGGCCCGGAATTCGGTCCTCTCCTCCATTGCCCCGGAACGCCCCGCTCCTCTTGTCTCAGGGGATATTGGTCCGACCGGGCGATTCCTGGTGCCGGCAGGAGACCTGGAAATGGCGGAACTGGTCTTGTTGTACCGCAGTCAGGTCAGAGGGTTGCTGGACGGTGGAGTCGACCTGTTTTCCATCGAAACCATGATGGATCTCGGACAGACGCGCGCTGCACTCAGAGCGATTCGAATGGAGTGCGATCTTCCTGTCATAGCGACGCTGACCTTTGATGCTTCCGGAAAAACGCTTTCGGGCAACGGCCCGCTGGAGTGTGCGGTTTCGCTGGAGGCCGCCGGAGCAGATGCCATCGGCGCAAACTGTTCAACCGGGCCCGCAGATATGGGGCAGGTGCTGACCGCCCTTGCAGGGCAAACCGCTCTTCCGGTCGTCTGCAAACCCAATGCCGGTCTGCCCCGGATCGAAGCGGGGCAGACCGTCTTTGATATGGATCCGGACAGCTTTACCAGGGATATGCTTCCCTTTGTTCAATCCGGACTGTGCCGCCTGGCCGGTGGTTGCTGCGGAACAACGCCTGCGCATATCTCTACCCTGTCCCGGGCGGTACGCGCTGTGACGGCTCCGGTTACGGCATCGATCCAATCCGGTGCCCATAGGATGATCTGTTCCGCCCGCCGCGCCGTCGAAGCTCCTTCGGCTGCCTCGATTCGTTTCATCTCCGTAGCAGATCCCTCCACATTGCAGGACGATGTGATGGATGCAATGGAAGATGGGGAAGACGTGATCGGACTCGATTTTCTGCTGTCCGGCGGGCAACCGGACATCCCGGAATACGTAGAGGCTTTGGGCTGGGTTCAGACGGTATGCAGCACACCACTGGTTTTCCGGAGCAATCAGGCAGATCTCCTGCAGGCGATGGTGGAGGTATATCCGGGCCGCGCGGGCATCATCACCGAAACGGCCGGGTGGTATGAAGGTGCTCTCAGACTCGTGTAACCTTATGTCTGAATCCGCTCTTTTCCCAAACAGGAAACGGCGCCGGTCCATCAGGGACTGGCGCCGTTGTCATGTTGCTGGACTGCGGTGCGGTTTTAGCTGCCGGCTCCGGCGAGGAAATCTTTGTTCTGCTCGACAACCGGCACGGCGCTGATCTGCCGATAGGACGGGATACCGGTTCCGGCAGGGATCAGTTTGCCGATGATCACGTTTTCTTTGAGTCCGAGCAGCGGATCGATCTTTCCCTTAACGGCTGCGTCTGTCAGAACCCGTGTGGTCTCCTGGAACGAAGCTGCCGAGAGGAACGAATCGGTCGCCAGAGAAGCTTTCGTAATGCCCAGGAGAATCCGTTTTCCGGTCGCCGGAATTTTCCCATCAGACTCTGCGGTTTCGTTGGCCTCTTCAAAATCGAACATGTCGACAATACTGCCGGTCAACAGATCAGTGTCGCCCGGATCGTCCACCCGCACTTTACGCATCATCTGGCGAACGATGATCTCGATGTGTTTCTCGTTGATGTCAACGCCGTTGTTGTTGTAGACCATCAACACTTCGTCGATGATGTAGCGCTGCACACCGGTTACGCCTTTGATCTTCATGATGTCTTGCGGATTGGCGGAACCGTCGGTCAGACGATCGCCAGGTTCCACCACGTCTCCCTCGTCGACCAGCAGACTGGATCCATAAGGGATCTCGTAATTCGAAGCTTCCGCGTCTCCGGCAGTCACGATCACCTCGCGTTTGTTGCGCGTGAGCTCTTCGATATGCACGGTTCCTCCGATTTCGGTCATAACGGACTGCCCTTTGGGCTTTCTGGCTTCGAACAGTTCCTCAACACGCGGAAGACCCTGCGTGATGTCGTCACCGGATGCGATACCACCGGTATGGAAGGTACGCATGGTCAGCTGTGTACCAGGCTCGCCAATCGACTGGGCGGCCATGATACCGACCGCCTCTCCGCCTACGGCGGCTTCACCGGTGGCAAGATTCATCCCGTAACACTTGGCGCACACACCGATTTTAGCCCTGCACGCCAGAATGGACCGGATCGGAACCCGGGTGATGCCCGCCTCCGCGATCCGTGTGGCAGCGGATTCGGTGATCATCTTTCCTTTGGGAACCAGCACCTCCCGGGTATCGGGGTGCAGGATGTCCAGTGCCGCGAAGCGTCCGATGATCCGATCCGAAAGCGATTTGAGTACCCGTTTGGATTTGCTTCCGACGGTGAGCTGCATGGCATCGACATACTCGGTGGTGCCGCAGTCTTCTTCGCGAATGATGACATCCTGTGCGACATCGACCAGACGGCGTGTCAGGTACCCTGAGTCCGCGGTTTTCAACGCGGTGTCGGACAACGCTTTGCGCGCACCGTGGCTGGAGATGAAGAACTCCAGTACGTTCATGCCTTCGCGCAAATTGGACTTGATCGGGATCTCAATCGTCCGACCGCTGGTGTCACTCATGTTGCCCCGCATGCCGGCGAGCTGCTTGATCTGGTTGATGTTACCGCGGGCGCCCGACTGAGACATCATGTTGACCGGGTTGAACCGACCAAGGTTGGACTTGAGGGCCTCGGTGATCTTGTCGGTTGTGTCGAGCCAGGTTTCGACGACCGCCTGGTAACGACCGTCGTCGTTCAGCAAACCACGCTGGAACCGCTGGTTGATTCGATCGACTTTTTCTTCGGCTTCTTCGACAAACTGCTTCTTGATATCGGGAACGATCATATCGAAAATCCCGATGGAAATTCCACCACGTGTAGAGTATTTGAAACCAAGTGACTTGATCCGGTCCAGGATTTCCGCGGTGGCGGAGATCCCCTTGGTCCGGATGCAACGGTCGATGATTTTCTGCAGGTCGCCGCGCGAAATCAATTTGTCGTACTCGAGTTTGAACAGATTCTCTTCTTTTGTGCGGTCCACAAAGCCGAGATCCTGGGGGATCACATCGTTTGCAATGAAGCGCCCCAGCGTACTCTCGACCAGTCCTGTGCGAACCTTGCCTTCAAACGGACGCTGTACGCGGACTTTGATCGTCGCATGCAATCCCAGATCTCCGCTGTCGTATGCCATGATCGCTTCGTCGATCGAAGAGAAGGTTTTCCCCTGCCCTTTGTCGTCCGGCATATCGATCGTAAGGTAGTAGCATCCCATGACCATGTCCTGTGTGGGGACGGTGACCGGATTGCCATCCTGCGGCTTGAGCAGGTTGTTGGCTGACAGCATCAGGAAGCGCGCTTCGGCCTGCGCCTCGGCGGACAGCGGAACGTGAACCGCCATCTGGTCGCCGTCAAAGTCGGCGTTATAAGCGGTACAGACCAATGGATGGAGCTTGATCGCACGGCCTTCCACCAGCACCGGTTCGAACGCCTGGATGCCGAGGCGGTGGAGCGTCGGGGCGCGGTTCAAAAGCACCGGATGGTCTTTGATGACCTCTTCGAGGATATCCCACACGACGTCGCCCGCACGTTCCACAAGCCGGCGTGCGGTCTTGATGTTGTGCGCATATTCTTCCTGGACGATTTTCTTCATGACAAATGGCTTGAAGAGTTCCAGTGCCATTTCTTTAGGAAGACCGCATTGATGCAGCTTGAGCTCCGGGCCGACGACGATGACCGATCGTCCCGAATAGTCGACTCGTTTTCCAAGGAGGTTCTGACGGAACCGGCCCTGTTTACCCTTGAGCAGGTCGGACAGAGACTTCAGTGCACGGTTGCCCGCACCAGTGACCGGACGTCCGCGCCGTCCATTGTCGATCAAGGCATCGACCGCCTCCTGAAGCACGGTCAGCGTCTTGAGGCCGAGAAAGTCCATCTT